>JAJPOQ010000053.1 GCA_021232515.1 Lentisphaeraceae bacterium | reverse complement strand
AAATGGCTCGCATATTGTTAAAGAAATTTACTGATGAAAAGCAGTGGAAACTATTCTGGAATGAAAAGATGAAAATACAGAATAAGGTGATGATGGGAATTAGAAAGGTTGCTCCATCATCACAGAACTTGGAACATTAATTACTTATTAAGTTTGGTTTTAAAGTCGATGTTATTCACTCTTTATCAGATGTAAAAGTGAATTCGCGCTTAGAAGCGCCGGAGTATGAATTGTGCATTTTGGATATAATGATGCCAGAGGCAGATGGTTTTGAGGTCCTTGAGAAAGTGGAACCTTTAAATTTAGCACGCGTTTATATGGCTCAAACAGCGATGGTTAACTCTCAGATTACAGGTAAGGTTGCCAAAAGTAAATTTTCAACTTATGTGTCAAAGCCTGTTAGGCCGTCATACTTTCATCAGCTCTTAGTTGAATACCTTGAAATAAATGGTGATAAGCCAAGAGAAGAGTCATTTGAGTATGAAGGTGTTGTTTTAGACCTTTTAGTTGTCGAAGATAATGTTATAAACCAAAAGCTCATTACAAAAGTTTTAGAGCGTATGGGCCATAAGGTTGATGTCGCTGATAATGGTTTGATTGCCATAGAAATGCTTGACTATAAGACATATGACTTAGTCTTTATGGATATGCTTATGCCTGTTATGGGTGGGGTTGATGCAACCAAAGCAATTCGTAAGGATGATCGTTTTAAGAATTTGCCAATAGTTGCCATGACAGCGAATGCAATGGATAGTTTTAAACAGGAATGTTTAGCTGCTGGTATGGATGACTTTATTCCGAAGCCGATTAAACGAGATAAGGTTTGGGATGTTTTCAATAAGTATTGCTACGAGCGATCACTACCTGTATTTATAGAGCAGCCACGAGTTTTAATTTGCGAGGATGATAATGTATCACAACAAATGCTGCAGTTTATGTTTCAAAGTAAACTTCCTTCGGTTAGCTTGAAATTGGCTTCAGATGGAGTGGAAGCGTGTACCTTGATAGGTAGCTTTAGACCTCATCTCATATTGACCGATGTTTTAATGCCAAATATGGATGGTGTTGAAGTGGTTAAGTATATGAAAGGTGAACCGTTGTACTGTGACGCTGAAGTCATGGTTATGACTTCTCTAGAGGCAGACTCACCTAAAGTGGAAAAACTTGTAGACTTAGGCGTAAAGCATGTTTTCAGAAAGCCAATCAAAAATGATCAGTTGATGCATCATGTCCGAAAGTCGCTCTATGAAATAATGCTAAGAGAATCAGAAAAGATTCAGCAAGAAGGCGATGGGATACTATAAGTACCCCACCTCAAAAAATTAGACAGTTTTTAGACTGATATTGAAGTCAAAGCTATCAATTTTAAACTGTGCGCCATCTTTTACTTCAGCTTCTTGTATATCATCCGCTAAAGTTTCTTTGGTGATATACTCTTTGTTTTCAGAAATAGCTTCAGTTATCTCTGCAGAGGCAGAGTAGCTAACGACGATTCGATCATTGATCTGAAAGTTTGAGTCTTTGCGAGTCTTTTGAATACGACTTACAACTTCTCGAGCAAGTCCTTTGTTGATCAATTTCTGATCCAATTCGCAATCCATGTCGATAGTGATCAAACTATTTGAAAGGACATCGTGACCATCTTTAGCTTCTCTAAGAACATTGATCTCATCTTTGTTGAAAGTGAGCCCTTGAAGTTCTAGACTTCCAGAAGCATCGAACTCTACAAGTTGGTCATTTGTAAGCTTTTGGATAAGTCCAGTAAAACGACCCATATCTTTACCAAGTCTCTTACCTAGTACAGGGAAGTTTGGCTTGGCGTATAGACTGATATACTTGCCTTCATCTAGATCGTACTCTACAGACTCAACATTGAGCTCAGACTTGATGTAGTTTTCAAGTTTAGCTATTTCGTCCAATAAACTTTTATCTTTGTGAATGATTGTTAGTCTGCGAAGAGGCGTCTTAACTTTGATTTTAACTTGATTACGTTTTTGGCGACCAAGAAGAATGATTTGGTTCATTCTATCAACTGCAGCTTCTAAAATAGTGTTTATTTTAGATTCGTCAGCGACAGGGAAATCACAAAGGTGAACAGACTCTGGAGCCTCACTTTCAGGATTTAAGGATCTTAGCTCGCGATAGATGTGCTCAGAGAAAAATGGCGCAAATGGAGCCATGCTCATACTGAGTTCATTCAACGCAGTGTAAAGTGTTGAGTAAGCAGCACACTTATCTTGATCTAAACCTTCAGACCAGAAACGAGATCTATTTAAACGAATATAAGTGTTCGTTAAGTCTTCGATAAATGTGAAGAGTGCAGGAACAACATTATATAGATGATAGGCTTCCATTTCGCGAGAAATAGTTTGCTTAAGTGTCTGTAGGTTAGAAATCAGCCAGTTATCCGTGATGTTGTCACCAGAAGTGAAATGCTCTTTTGCATTCCAGCCGTCTAGTTCAGCATATGTCTTAAAGAATTTGAATGAGTTAAACCAAGGAAGGAGAGCTGTTCTAACCATATCTTTTACACCGGCATCAGCAAACTTCATTTCTTCGCCACGTACTAGTCCGGAAGTAATAAGGTAAAGCCTTAAAGCATCCGCACCATACTCATCCATGATTGAGTCAGGAGCAGTATAGTTCTTCTTGCGCTTAGACATCTTCTCGCCATTTTCTGCAAGAACAAGTCCATTGACGATAACGTTTTTAAATGCAGGTTTATCAAAGATGGCACTTGAAAGAATTGTCAAAGTGTAGAACCAACCACGAGTTTGGTCGAGACCTTCTGCGATGAATTCAGCAGGGAAGCCTTTGTCAAAAATCTCTTTATTTTCAAATGGGTAGTGTAGTTGAGCATATGGCATAGAACCAGACTCGAACCAGCAGTCGAAGACTTCAGTGATACGGCTGTATGTGCCTTCTTCACCGTCGATTTGGAAAGTTACATCATCAGAGTATTCGCGGTGTAGGTCGTCGAGTTCAACACCAGAGTAGTCTTTAAGCTCTTCGATGGAACCAATACAGATCTTATTGCCAGTTGTATCATTTATCCAGATTGGTAGTGGTGTTCCCCAAACTCTGTTTCTTGAGATAGCCCAATCACGAGCACCTTCTAGCCATTTGCCGAAACGACCACCTTTGATGTGATCTGGAACCCAGTAAATCTGGTTATTGGAATTGACTAATTTGTCTTTGATTGACTCGACATTTATATACCAAGAAGGGATAGTTTTGTAAATGAGTGGAGTGTCAGATCGAGGACAGAATGGGTAGGAGTGAGCGTAACTAGTACGGTCGTAAAGCTGTCCACTATCTTTTAGTGCATTGATGATCTGCTTGTCAGCATCCTTAACATAGACTCCTGCGTAGTCAGTTATGTCTTCGGTGAATTTACCCGCATCGTCGACAGGACAGACGCAAGATCTGATCGAAGCTTCTTTCATGACTCTATTATCGTCTTCACCAAAACCAGGAGCGATGTGGACTATACCAGTTCCAGACTCAGTTGTGACATAGCCGTCGTTGAGGATCTGGAAGCAGTTGTCTTCTTCAAGTTCATTAAAATATGGGAAGAGTGGTTCATATCTGCGACCTTTTAGGTCAGAACCTTTCACTTTTTCTACAACAGTCAGGGTATTTTTCTTTTGGTACTCTTCTAGTCTTGCTTCAGCTAGGTAAAAGTGGATATTTCTTTCTTCGTCAAGAACTTTTACATAGTCAATGTCTGCACCTACACAGAGACAAAGGTTTGAAGGGAGTGTCCAAGGAGTTGTTGTCCAAGCGGCAAAGTACGCATCTTCATCTTTACATTTAAAGAGTACGCTGATTGCAGGGTCTTGAACATCTTTATAGTTTTCACCAGCTTCAAAGTTAGAGAGGACTGTACCTAGAGCAGTGGAGAAAGGGACAACTTTAGTACCTTGGTAAACGAGGTCTTTATCCCAAAGTTGTTTAAATGCCCACCAAACAGACTCCATGAACGGCGTGTCCATAGTTTTATAGTCATTTTCGAAATCAACCCAGCGGCCAACACGAGAAACTGTTTTTTCCCATTCTGAAGTGTAGCGTTGAACTATGCCACGACACTCTTCATTATATTTTTTAACGCCTAATTGTTCGACGGCGTCATGAGCACTCATACCAAGTTTTTTATCGATTTCGTGCTCAATTGGTAGTCCGTGACAATCCCAGCCAAATCGTCTTTCAACGTAACGACCCTTCATAGTGAAGTATCTTGGGACAATGTCTTTTAGAGTAGATGCGACAAGGTGGCCGTGGTGAGGTAGACCAGTTGCAAATGGAGGTCCATCATAAAAAATGTAAGGCTCGCCATCTTTAGTTTTCTCAAGAGATTTCTTGAAAACTTCGTTCTCTTTCCAGAAGCTCAGAACGTCTTCTTCAGCTTTTGGGAATGAAAATGGTTCATTATTATTGTTATTGTCGGACACTTTACTACTCCAAAAAATTGTCTGGTCTTTGTCGAAAAAATACTGCTGACAGTCAGTCTACTACATAAGAAAAGGCACAATATTGTGCCTTTTTGATTTTATGCCAGTCAGATGTGATGGGTAAGAATTACTTCCATTCACTTAGGCGTTGTTCAAGTATATCTAAACCCAAGTTGGCAGTTGCGCCTAAGTGAGTTTTGTTGTTTATATTTTCTTGAGCATCTTCTGTTTCTACTGAGTTTAAGTTGCTCTTTATCTCTTTGTACGCATCTCTAAATGTTTTGCCTTCCATGACATAGCGGTTTACGACATCTGTTGCAAAGATATCTGGAGAGAACGCTTTTTGAAGGTTTTCTTCTTTTATACCAGTGTTGTTGATGATGATTGTCATAGCTTCGATTGAAGTAGAGATAAGCTCTAGACCTTCCATAAAGACTGGCTTGCTCTCTTGGTAGTCACTGTTGTAACCACTGAAAAGGTTTGAGATAACACTTTGAGCCTGAGTTAGGTGACCACTGAAAATATGGTAACGACCTCGGATTATTTCACAAGGATCGAGATTTCTCTTATTCGGCATGATGCTCGAACCAGTCGTGCACGATTTACCAACTGCAAGGAAATCGAATTCGGCAGATGTCATCCAAACCATGTCGTTAGCAAGTCGATTTATGGCAAACATGATACCCCAAAAAGCCTGTAGAGTCTGACACTCAACTTGACCACGACTTAACTGACATGACATGCTGTTGATTTGAGTTCTGCCCAAACCTAGTTTCTTTGTTACGCTTTCACGATCGATTTTAAAAGCAGTGCCAAATCCCGCAGCTGATCCTAGGACGTTGACGTCATTTAAAGAATAAGCCGCTTCAATAGTCGACTTTTGGTTTAGCATTATTTCAAGAAATGAAGAAGCCCACATACCTACAGAAGCTGGCATAGCTCTCTGAGTGTGTGTGTACCCTGGCATCGGTACCATTTCATACTTTTTACTAAGGTTTAAAAGGGCGTTCATGAGATTCTTACATTGCGACAAAATTGTCGCGACTCTTTCTCTTCCATAAAGTCTAGTTGCAGAAACGACTTGGTCGTTTCTACTTCTTGCCATGTAGAGACGTTTGCCCGCATCACCAGCTCTATTGATTAACTCAGCTTCAATCAAGGAGTGACAATCCTCCCATTCAGGGGTCATGTGAAGTTTACCTGATTCGGCATCGCTAAGCATTGTTTTTAAGTGTTTTACGATGAGTTGGCTATCTTCTTTAGAGATGAGTTCTGTTTCTCCAAGCATTTCGCCGTGAGCGATAAGAGCTTCTATATCATAAGGCATAAGAAGATTATCATAGTCTAGGTTTGTTTTGAAACAGATTTCGTGTAAGCGCTGATTGAAAGATTCTTCATCGGCATTGGATGCCCAGATTTTGCTCATTGTTGATCCTTGTGATCTGTTAATTAACAACATGTTATGAAATGTTGTGTGCAGAATTTTGGCCTAATATAGCCGATCGAGTAAGGGTGTAAAGTCATTTTAAGTGCTTGGTAAATAAAAACACAGTGCGACATAAAATGGACTAGGTCCTTTTTGTGTCCATATAGTTTAGTGATAAAAAGAAACTTTTTGAAAACTAATTGTAGAAAAAACTTGTTTCGTTAAAAGTCATAACATACTATAAATAATATGATTAGATTGTGTTGTTGGCTCCGATGGTACTTCAGTTGCTTAGATCGTAGTCAGTTGTGATAATATTAAACTAAGTATGTTAGGTCTTAGGAGAGGAAAATGAAGTATTTGAATTGGGGTGCATTAACGGACGATTTATTAGAGATATTGGTTATGAACCAAACTCAGTTGGCGAAACAGTGTAGAGTGACTCAGCAATCTGTGTCTAACTGGAAAACAGGTGTGAGAAGCCCAGGCGTATATGCTCGCCATGTTTTAAGAGAACTTGCTAAAGAAGCTAAAGTTACTCTCGATGACTACAAAACTATTCCTTATCAGAAGCCTGTCGGTAAAACAGTGAGTGAAAGTAGCTCAGCTGTATCTGAAGATATTATGAATTTTGCTCAGCGTTTATCTATCTTGCCTAAAAGGCAGAGAGAGAAAATCATGGACATGGCTGAGTTTATGATAAGCCGCGGTAACTAGAAGTTTTCAAAAGAGCTATTTGACCTGCATTACTAAGTTGTGCAGGTCTTTTTTTTGGTTGAAATGTTTTATTAAGTTTTATTTTATATAGTTTGCTTGTTAAAACTGATAAGCTTTACTATAATGACTGCCACTGAGGATGTTGTGTGCGAAAACTGGTGTATCTACCAGTTGTGATAAAGTGTTGGATATAAATATAATATATCGGTTGTTATTGTCTCATATAGGAAGAGGGATGAAATGAAGGATATTGACTGGGCTAGGCTTACTGACGATTTGTTGGCGAGTTTAGTTTTGACGCAGAATGATCTTGCATCTAGGTGTAAGGTGACTCAGCAGTCTATTTCAAATTGGAAGAATGGTCTGAGAAGTCCAGGTATGTTCGCGCGTGAAAAATTGATGGAGCTTTTAGATGAGCTCAAAATTGAACGTGAGAAGTACAGAGTAGAAGGTTTAGACTCTATGAGGAAAAAACCTTTAAAGGAAAAGACGCAGTTCCCGGATGATGTAGCTACTTTTGCAGCACGTTTAAGTACATTGCCGAAAAGAAAGCGCCGCGAAGTTATAGCCATGGCAGAGTTTTTTCTTAGTAGAAACTGAGTTTATCTGTTTGCCTGTCTGAATTCCTCGTTGTATTGATTTTGCAAGTTTAATAATTCTTGTGAGATCATGTTTTCATTAATAATACCTGTTTATAACGAATCCGAAAACCTACCTATATTGGTGGAAGATATTTGTCGTTTAGGTATAGACTCACTCCAAGAAATAATTATTGTGGATGACTCAGAAGATGATTCTACAAAAAACTCTATTAAGCCTTTTCTCGATAAAGTCTCTATTAACTACATTCACCGCCGTCAGCGCTTAGGTTTAGCTACTGCTGTTATAGAAGGCTTCCAAGAAGCAAAAAGTGATTGGTTGATTTGTATGGATGGAGACGGGTCGCATCCAGTATCTATGTTAGCTAGCTTTGAAAAGTCTATGAATGACGCAGCTTTAGATGTCCTAGTTGGTAGTCGATATATTGCAGGTGGGGCTTTGGCTAGTGATTGGCCTTGGTACCGCCGTTTAGTCTCTAAATTATTTTGTCTGTTTGTTAGGCCTTTAACTGCTGTTTCGGATTCAATGAGCGGTTGTTTTGCTGTTAGGAAAAAAGCTTTTCTTGAAAACGCTCCGACGTTTTCTCCTATTGGTTATAAGATTTTACTTGAGCTACTAGTCAAAATTCCTGAAGTTAAATTTAAGGAAGTTCCTCTTTGCTTCAGTCAGCGTATGAAAGGTGATAGTAAAATAACACAAAAAATTATGCTTGAGAGTATCTGTCACATTTACAAATTATACAAGTTTAAGTATCTTTAGTTTAATTTTTTTGAAAAACTAAACAGTATTGATGTTTAAGTCGATACAAAATAGTGTGAAAAAAAATCTATAATAGAGCGATGAATCGTTGATTCTTTTTGCAATATCTGGTAAATGAAAAGTTAAATGTAGGAAAATACTTTATGAAAAAAATATCATTACTAATGAGTTTTGTTGTTATGCTTTCGCTAACAGCAGCTAACACGAAGCTGGTAAAATTAGTTATTGAGTATCCTGAAAAATTAGTAAAAGGTACTGAAGTTCCAAAAGGAATTCAAAACCTTGAGAAGTCTCGTGGTAAAGATGTAGCTCCGGCCTTACTCGAAATTCCAGAAGGTTGTGAAAACCTTGCAGAAGAAAAAGAAGTTACAGCAAGTGATGAAGATCCGTCAGTTGGTGACTTAGACTATATCGTCGATGCAGATGCCGACGGAAATGAGTACATTCAAATCGAAGAAGGTCTTCAGTGGGTTCAAATCAACCTTGAAGAATCAAAGACTTTATATGCTGCTCACATCTGGCACTATCATGCACAGCCACGCGTTTATAATGACATCGTCGTTCAGATCTCTGATGACCCGGACTTCATTAAAGGTGTGAAAACTGTTTTTAACAATGACCACGATAACTCTTCAGGCCTTGGTAAAGGAACTGACAAGAACTATATCGAAGAGTTTTATGGTAAGTCTATCAAGATCGATGGTGTTAAAGGTCAGTATATCCGTTTTTACTCAAACGGTAATAGTGCTGATAAAAGTAACCACTATACTGAAATCCAAGTTTTTGGTAAGTAATCGGTTTTAATAGTGAATTTGAGATCCAGTAATAAACTTTTTATTGCTGGATTCTTTTTTTTGGTCGTGGTCGGTACTTGGTTGAGAGTCCGAAATATAAATGAACGACCAATGCATGGTGATGAAGCTAACCAAGCTTATCAATTCCAAGTTTTACACGAAAAAGGTTCTTATAAATACGAGCCTTTAGACTTTCATGGACCAACTTTGTACTTTATGACTGTACCATTATTTAACATTCTAGGCGTTGAATCGTTCAAGGAAAGTTCCAAGTGGCACTTTAGAGCGTTACCTCTTTGCTTTGCCATTTTTACAGCGTTTGTTGGTTTATTTTTTCTCGATTTATTGACGAGGAAAGGAGTTCTTCTATTAACTGCTTTTCAGATGCTTTCACCGTCAATGATCTACTACAGCACATACTATATCCAAGAGACATTATTAGTTTCTACAGTTGCAGCTTTTATGGCAACTTTGTGGAGATATAAAAAGTCAGGTAAGTTAGTTTATTTAATTCTCGCTGGAGCTTCACTTGGTTTTATGCATGCGACGAAAGAGACATTTATCATATCTTTATTTGCTTTAGTTTTGAGTGCTGCGATCTGCTTTAGAAATCAACTTTCAGGTTTCATTAAAGAAGTGAATGTGAAGAAAATAAGTTTGTTTTTGTTCCCGGCCTTGATCGTTTCTGTTATGTTTTATTCTTCATTTTTCACTCACCCTAAAGGACCGGTTGATTCCGTAACATCTTTAGTTTCTCATGTTGGTAGAGGCTTAGGCATCGTTGAGTTTCCGGATCACATGACTTCAGGTAAAGGCCATGCCAAAGAGTCGACTTACTATCTCCAAAATATGCTTGGCCACTTTCCTCGAAAACTTTCGAGCACTTTTAAAGACATTTATAAAAATAACTCAGCACGTCCCATAAGTGAAGTCTTGATGGTAGTGGGAGTGTTCTTAACATTCTTCTTTAGGAAAAAGTTTATAGGGCGTTTAGGTAGGGGGCACTTATTCTTTGGTGTAAACTCCATAACTTTACTTCTGGTGTACAGTTTTATCCCTTATAAAACACCGTGGTGTGCCCAAGTAATAAGCTATGCATTTATGTTATCGGCCTCGATTAGTTTTGTCAGAGTTTTTAATCTTAAAAAGAAGTCCATAAAAGTGTCATCTTACCTTGTAGTAGCAGTTTTATTTATAGATATGTTTAGGCAGGGAACACTTATAACAGATAAGAAGTTTTGTGTAAGTGATAGGAATCAGTTTGCATACTCTCATGCAGTGTATGACGTAGAACGTCTTGGTGAAAGAGTCGCGGAGTTCTCTGAGATAACAGGTCAGGATTCGGAAATGCCAATTCACTTTTTGACTGGCGAGTATTGGCCTATGCCATGGTACTTAAGAACTTTTAAAAATATTGGTTATTGGGAAGATCAACGACCGACAACAGATTTATCAAAACTTCCAATAATTATCACAACACCAGATAAAGAGACTCTTTGCAATGAGCTTAGTAAGTCTCATGAGTCTGAACTGCGGAGTCGATTACCTGGTTACTGGTTACAAGTTTTTTATCGCAAAGGTTTATGGAAAGAATATTTAGAATCAAGAGAATTAAAGAAAGGTAAATAATATGAAAAATATACTATTGAGTGTGTTGCTGCTTGCTGTCAGTTTGTCAGCTTCAGATACAAAACATATAGAGATGGACTACGGAAACATCTTGTCGTTATCTTTGGAGTCTCAGTGGCCAAAAGATGAAGCCATAACTCACAAAGCTTTAGTTCTGAAAATGGATACAAAGGCACTGCCGGAAAAAGGTACGCCGATTGGTAAAGGTCGTTTTATTAAAACATCCAAAACTATCGAAGGATCCAGCTTAAAAGGCTTGTACCAAAAGCAACGTGAACGCCTGAATGGTTACTTGATCGCAGTTCCAGATGGAAAATATAAAGTGACTTTGCGCTTTGCTGAAGTAAAGAGAAAGAATCCAGGTGAGCGTGTTTTTGACATTCTTCTTCAAGGTAAAAAAGTAAAAGCAGATTTTGATGCCTTTAAGGATGCGGGCGGTGCTCTAAAAACTGTCGACCTGACTTTTGAAAATATCGATCTTAAAAAATTCCTTAGACTTGAGTTTGTTCAGAAGAGTACAAGATCGACCCCAGCTGTTGCTGCTATTGAAATAGAAAATGACCAGTTTACAAAGAAGATTAACTGTGGCGGCGATGCTCTTGGAGACTATGAAGCAGACTGGGGTAAGAAAGAGTATATGGAAGATCCATTTTCAACGGGTGTGATTTTCGATACAGAACTCATGCGTTACTCAGCTCTTTGGTTTAATGGTTTTGTGAAGCTTAAAGGAACCGCATACGACGCGACTCATGGTAGTTACCCTGAGATTCAAGGTGACCAAGTACTAGGCTCTGGTTATGTGCCAGGTTGGGTTCCAGATGGTAAAAAGCATATCGACAGCCGTAAAAATAACTTGGGAAATCTTCCAAAAGATTGGGCAAGGTTTAAAGGTGTTTATAGAACATCAACAGGTCCGGTGTTTCAGTATACTGTTGCGAATAACAGCGTTCTTGAGAGAATGGAACTACTTAAAGTTAAAGGCGATACTATTTCTCAGGCTTATGTCAGTGTGGTAGAAGCCGAAAAAGCTCTAAATGCAGATAAGCTTCTTTGTGAATTAGAGGCAGATAAAGTAGCCGAGTTTAAGTTTTCTACAGAAGGTGCACACTCAACTTGGAGTTCTAAGGAGTTGCAGATCGTTGCTACGGGTAAATTTAAAGCTGATGATTTGAAGCAAATAAAGCGAAAGAGCGGTGAACAGGAAATTGTTTCTCTTTATTTAAGAGTTACTAAGTCTGTGAATATAGCGCTCTTACCATCGGAGGATCTTAAAGCTCTTGCAGATCTTCGAAATCAATTACCAATCAAAGTTTCATTGAAAGATGCGATTACAAAGTTTGATACAAGCTGGGCAGGAACAGTTACGACTGAAGTAAAGGCAGGCGAAGAAGACGGCATGCTGACTGTAGATGAGATAACTCTGCCAGATAATAATCCTTGGAGGTCTTGGATGAGACCCGGAGCATTTGACTTCTTTAATGGAGGAAAGTCTCTCGCAGTTTCAACTTGGAGTGGCGATGTTTGGGTAGCTCAAGATATTTCCCAAAAGAAACTTGTTTGGAAAAGGTTTGCCGCAGGTCTTTTTCACCCACTTGGTCTAAAAGTAGTTGATGAGAAGATTTACGTTCAGTGTCGTGACGGTATTTACATACTCGAAGACATCAATAAAGATGGTGAGTCTGACTATCGAAAAGTATTTAATAATGATGTGTTGATTACGGTTAACTTTCACGAGTTCAGTTTTGAACTTCATCGTGATCCACAAGGTAACTTCTATTTTGTAAAAGGTGCTCCGGTTAAAGCCGGTGGTGAAGGTTTTGACTTAGTGACGAAACATCACGGTTCACTCTTTAAAGTATCTCCTGATGGAGAGAAGTTAGAAGTTATAGCGACTGGCTTTAGAGCGCCAAATGGCATGGGCATTAGTCCTGAAGGTCAAATAACAACTTCGGACAATGAAGGTAACTGGGTCGCTGCGACACCAATAAATTGGGTCAAAGAAGGTGGCTTCTATGGAGTCCATCCGACAGCTCATAAAGACATTCCTCAAAAGAGATCAGCTTTAGTTTGTTGGATTCCACACGAAATAGACAACTCAGCTGGTGGTCAAGTTTGGGTTCCAAAAGGAAAGTGGGGCAGCCTAGGTGGGCAAATGATTCACATTTCTTATGGTCAAGCGAAGATATTTAACGTTCTGACAGAAACTGTCGATGGGACAATCCAAGGTGGTGTTTACGATTTAAAACCTTCTGGTGGGTTTGATGCTGGTATCATGCGTGGTCGTTTCAATGAAGCGGATAACGCTCTTTACTTATGTGGTCTTAAAGGTTGGCAGACTAAAGGTGTTAAAGATGGTGGTCTATACAGAGTTCGTTATTTGAATAAAGAAAAAGCCGTTGCGACTAAACTTGCTGTTGGTAAAAACGGTCTTAAGATTTCGTTCAATGAGACAGTGGATCCAGTTTCGGCTTTAGATGCCGGTAACTACGACATTTCGCAATGGGTTTATGAGATCTCTCATAAGTACGGTTCTCGCCGTTATAAAGTTCCACAATCAGCTTGGGATCTTGCGAGTGAGTTTAGCCCGGTTCCAGCCAAAGAATTAGCTGCGTTTAATAGTAAGGAGTTTGATTCAGAAGCTGCAAAGAATGCTGCAAAAAGCAAACTTCTAGAAAAGTATGTTGGTGAAGACACCGTTAAAATTAAGTCTATTTCATTATCAGATGACGGCAAGACTGTTTTCTTAGAGATACCAAGCATTGCACCTGTGATGCAAATGAAGACTTCGTTTAATATAAAAACAGCTGCAGGCAAAAAGTTAAAATCAGAGATCTACCACACAATTCATAAGTTGGGTGATTGGCAAGGTAAACCAGGTAAGGCAGCGACAAGTATCGAACTTGATAAGCCTCAGCCAGGTATAGTTGTTAAGTACACGCATCGTGGTCAGCAAAAAAGCGATACCGTTGTTCAGCGTTTTGCCGCTTTCCACATTCCTGAGAAAACTGCAGTAACTCAGCTTTTAGATCACGGTCCTTTCGATGCTCGTATGGATGGATTTATTGAAGTTGCTAGAAATATGCCAGTTGAGATCTTTACTGCCGGAAAAGGTAAAGTCACAATCAGTGTAAATGGCAAGGTTATTTGCAAAGATGTAGACGTTAGTTCAGCGGACGTTTATGTAAATGATCTAAAGAAAGGCTTCAATAAACTACTGGTAGAGTATAGTGGTCCTAGTAAAGGCGACGCTAGTTTTAGACTTTATTGGCGTTCTGTTTCTTACTTCCCTAAAGAGCCAATCCCATCGACTTCACTTTATCATGAAGCAGGCGATAAAGACGTTGTTCACTCACGTTTATTGCGCGAAGGTCTCGAGTTGGCGATAAACAACAAGTGTTTCTCTTGCCATAGTGAGAAAGATGCCGTTCTTCCTGAATTGAAAGATGCAAATATATCTTTAGCTGATCTTGGCGGTAAACTCAATACCGCTTGGGTTTCTGCGTGGATAACGACTCCTAAAGACATGCGACACTCAGCTCGTATGCCGGCGATGTTAAAGAAAAATATTCCTGAGCCAGAGTGGCAAAAAGCAGCTTTAGATATAGCTACTTTTTTGACTGAAGAGAAAGGCGCCGCCCTTGCTCTTAAAGGCGATTTAACATCCGGAGAGAAGCTATTCGGAGATCTTGGTTGTGCTTCTTGCCATGCTTTTAAAGAAGATGACCTGTCGGAAACGATGCTTTCTTTAGAGTTTGCAGGTTTTAAGTTTAAAACTGGGGCTATGGCGAAGTTCTTACAAAACCCTCAGGCTCATAACCCACAAAGTAGGATGCCTAACTTCGGGCTTTCAGAACAAGAGTCACAGGACTTAGAGGTATTTGTACGCTCAAAAGCTAAGAAGATGATGTCTGCTCAAGTGCTCGGCGATGCAAAAAGTGGTAAGTCATATTTTGAAAAACTCAATTGTGCTTCGTGTCATGGTGGAACTGCAGTTAAACCTAAGTCAGTTGCGTCTTTATTCGGTAAATCTGGCGGTTGTTTGATTGATTCAGGAAATGGAAAGCCGAAGTATACCATACCAGCTAAAGATAAGGAACGCCTTGCTTATTTCTTGAAACACGGAAGTGAAGCGGTTCGTCACAATCAACCGATAGAGTTTGCAGCAAGACAGCTTAAAAACCTAAATTGTAATAACTGTCACTCAGTCGATCACTTAGCGGCAAATTGGCAATCGCCAAATGTAAAGCCATCGGATCTTCCTCCTTCTATAACTCATGCTGGAGAAAAAGTTCAGCTAGACTATTTGAAGAAGATTTTTCATGGCAAGACAGATAAGATGAGACCTTGGATGGCAGCACGTATGCCAGCTTTCAAGACTCAGGCAGATGACCTTGCGACAGGCTTAGCGGCGATGCATGGCTTTGGAGAGAATACTAAGAGTCCAGCTCAAGAGCATATGACTGTTGGTGATAAACTCTCAAAACAGACTGGCTTTGCATGTATTGTTTGTCACGCGATTGGCGATACGAAAGCACTTGCTCCATTTGGCGCTCCGGGTCTAAATCTGGAACTGTCTAGAGAGCGTTTAACTTATGAGTACTATATGAGATGGATGTTGAACCCACAAAGAGTTATTCCTTCGACTCATATGACTCGTTTTTCAAATGATCATAAAACTACTGCTTTACCGGATCTAAAAGGCGATGCCCATGAGCAGTTTAAGGCGATATGGTCTTACCTAGAAACCTTAAAGTAAACTTTTATTTAAAGATTAGTCACAATTTTGACTAAGCTTGCGTTATATTAAACGCGTAAAGAGCTTATGGCATTTTTATGTCATGAGCTCTTTTTTATGTGTGTGAAGTCTTTGAAATTTCATATTTAATGATAAGATTTAACCCTCTGTTTTGTTGTGTGTAAAAGAGTTTTCATTTTTGTCATTTTTTCGAGAATATTTGGGAGAGTTTCTCGTTCTGTGGCCGATCAAGATGTTGTGAGAAGAATTTAATTGAATTGAGATGGATATAAAAAATTTATTTCCCCTAATATTTGCCTGCTTTATACTTAGTCTTTCCGGGGAAGACTACACCATACAAAATAGACAGCAAAACTACCAAGTAGATGTTCGAGGAACTGTAAAAACACTTAAATCTGTAGGACTTATGGTGCCAGCAAATTGGCTGCCTATTTCTTACGTTGTGGAAGACGGTTCTTATGTAAAAGAAAACGATGTTGTGGCTAAGTTTGATAGTAGCCAAGCAGAGTATGAACTCCAAACACTGCTTTTCGAGCAAAAGGTTGTTGAACAGCAGCTGAAGTACGAACTCAATGAGATTGAAAATGACCGCCTTGGCAAAGAAGACAAGCGCGATGCCATAATTGATAAGCTGAAGATTGCCGAAGCCGAACTCCTTAAATGGAAAGAGCTCCCTCTAGAAGATGAAGTTCTTAAAGCTGAAGGTCGTTTAAGAATTGCCAAGCTGGAGTATGAAGCTGCCGAAAAAGAGATGGCTAAGGCTGAAGATCGATATAAGCGAAAGTTCATTTCTAAAGGAGAACTCGAAACAGCTCAGCAAGAACTTAAAGAACAAAAGGTTTCCTTAGACTATGCGAAGTCTGACCTTGAGTATGAATCTCTACCAGCGACAAAATCATCCATTGAGATGGCGAATCTCAAGATAGAAAACCTTAAGCTTGAGAAGAAAGACATAGAATACGAGCTTAAAGAGTTGAAGTCCCTTCAGGACATAGAAAAGACACTTGCCCAAAATAAGAAAAAGGTCATCGAAAAGAAGATCGAGATGCAAAAGGCAAGTCTTGCCAAAACTACAGTTAAGGCTCCCGTTGCAGGTTATGTTAAGCATATGGGCTATGGCAGCGAAAAGCTGGGGCCGGGTTCAAAGTACTTTAGAGGTTACCGTTTCGCCGATATACCTGTTTTGGATTCAATCGTTGTCGAAGTTTTTATTCCAGAGCAAAATCGCAAATTTTTTCAAGATGGCGATAAAGCACTGATTTATATAAATGGCCGTAAAGACAAACCAGTAGAAGCTTATATTCACCAACTCTATGATGTTCCGGTCGACATGGCTGAGAAAAACAGCATGAGATATGGAAGTTCTATACAACTGACAGGTTTGAAAGTTTATAGAGCAGAAGTGAAAGTCAAAAACAAAGTAGATTGGATGCGCCCTGGTATGAATGGCACCGTGACTCTCATAAGTAGTCGCAAGGTAGATAAGCCAGCAGTTCCAATAAAGTTTGTTAAAAACCAAGAAGAAAAGAACCACATTTCAGTCGGTGGTAGATACCAAGAAGTGTCGGGCTTTATGAATAAAGGCTGGTTTTTCCTTGATGGTGACTTTTCGGGTAAGACCGTTTCTCTTGATGGTGAATTCTTAAAAGATGTATCCGGTAAAGGTACTAAATTTGAGCACGGTGAGTTTGTTGCTTCTGGTGAAGTTGTTCCAACTAAGTCTGTTAAAGTTGTTGTTAAATCTATTTATGGTGAGTCGAAGATCATTTCCATGACGGAGGAAGAGTCTGAAGTCAAGAAAGGAGATGTGATTCTCAAGTTGGACTCAGAGGCGATTGATGAGCAGATCACGAGTTCGGAAACTAAAGTCGCAGATATTCAAAATCAAGTTGATAAGCTCGTTAAAAAGCTTGACCTGGAGCAGCGTGAAAATGAGTTTATGATTCAGACAGAGTTGAATAACCTTAAGATAAAAGAGATAGAACGAGATGTACGTCTTGAAGGTCTTGACTATAAGTCGGCAATCTCAGCTCAAATGAATTATCTTCAAGCGAAGATCGCTTATGAAAACTCCGTCAGTAGTTACAAAAGGCTTAAAGAGAAAAATCCTGAATTCATATCGAAGTCTGAGTATGAAAAAGCGGAAAGAGCTCAAGTAGAGAAGAAGCTTCAGTTGGAATTGGCCAAGATCGACTTTGAAGAGAAAAAGCGCGGTTCTACAGAAGAGCAAAAGAGTTTAGCCAAGCGTGACTACATCATGCAGAAAATAGTTTATGAGAACTATGTCAAAGAATCAAAGTATAACGAAGCAAGTGTTAAGAATGAGTTAGAGCGTCTTCGCCTTAGACTAGCTCGTTATAAGTTTAACTTGGATGAACGCAAGCAGCGCAAAGAGAACCTGACGATAAAAGCACCTGCAGATGGGCTGATTCGTTATGAAAAAGTTTACGATAACGGCCGTATTCAAAAGATTTCACTTGGTGTTGGTCTACACTCAAAAATGGTGCCGATGACTTTGCCAGACTTAACAAGCCTGACCGTAAGAGTCAAAGTACCAGAGCGGTATTTTATGCAAGTGAAGAAAGGGATGAAGGTGGATATACGCATACCAGCAATCGGTGACAAGGTTTACAAAGGCAATGTCAAAAAAATTGAGTATATATTTGAGTCACTTGCCAGTCAGGACAATAAGATAGGTATTTACTCATCTCAGGAGCCTTTAGGTCAAAATGTATTTTTGGTTGATGTCGATGTAGACACAAGCAAAGTTTCGATAAAACCCGGTGTCATTGCTGACATCTATTTCCCGTTTGAGAGGTAGATGATGAAAGCATTTTTATACACAGTTTTAGCTATCGCGGGTATTGGCGGATTTATTTGGAGTATTTTACCTGCCGAAGAAGAAATAAAAATAAAAGCAAAGTCAGAAGTGACTTTAAAACAGGTTAGTCGAGCTGTTATCGAGCGAGGCAAGATTCAGGCTAGTGATAAGTCGATTATCCAATCATTTATATCTGGTTCAATTATCAGCATAAAGCCAAACGGAACTTACGTTAAGAAAGGCGATATAGTTGCAAGAATTGATAGCAGTAATTATGAAGATGACATACTCGAATACGGTTTAGACTTAAAAGCTGAACGTTTGCTTTTAGAGATCAGTCGTAAAAGGCTAGAGCTCATAAAGTCTTATTATGGAAATGAGGTTCTTGAAGATAAAGAGAACTTGCGTCATGCAGAGTTGGCTTATGAGGAAGAAATGGCCAAACCAACTGATGATGAAATGCGTCGTTTGAACATTTCGTTGAAACTTGCCAAGCTTAGTTTGGAAGAAGCTGAGGCAAATATAGTCCGTCAAACAAGATTATATGATAAAGGCTTTCTTTCAAAAGCTTCACTAGAACCTCACCAAAGACGTTTAGCTTCTCGTAAAGAGAAAGTGAATGAAGCCGAGCTCAATATACAAGTTGCTAAGAAGGGTATCCCACAAGAACAAAAAGTGACCCTTGAACAAAATCTTTTACGAGCAGAAGCTAGTCTCGAAAGACGCCAAAAAAGAAGGCAGCGTAAGATTGATGAGCAAGAGGACATAATTAAGGTAAGTGAGCAGAAAATTGCCGAAATGGAGTTTAAGCGCAAGAGCTTAATTGAAAAGTCCAAACAGTCCATTTGTTATGCAGACAGAGAAGGCTACGTGATTATTCGAACTTACTATGACTGGCGTAGTGGAGGGAAATACACTCCTTATGCTCCAGGTGTTCAGGTTAGAGAAAGAGATGCTTTGGTAGAAGTTGTGTCACCAGGAAAGATGATTGTTGACGCTATTTTTAATGAGTCGGATTTTCACAACCTTAAAGTTGATCAGAAGGTCGATGTAACCTTACCAGCATTGCCAGGAAAGGTATTCAAAGGAACACTTGTTTCTTTAGGAGCTATCGGTAAAGACCGAAATGATTGGATGAAAGAATTGAGAGGAACCTCTGGAGTTTCTATGTACAATGGCAGTGTGGCCTTTGATGTAGATAACGAGAAGTTTCAGCCGGGCATGTCAGCCATACTTTCCATTTATCTCACGAAGAGTTACCAAGCTTTAACGCTTCCACGTTCTGCAGTCGCTAAGATAGATTCAAAGTTCTTTGTTGATGTACGGGGTTCTTTGGTTGAAGTAAGTGGCCGAGTGTTAAATGAATTTGATTTTGAAATAAAAAGCGGTCTTGAAGAGGGCGCCAAAGTGACAACAGTTTTCCCGAAGGATAGATCATGAGCGAAGCTAAACCTTTAATTAAGGTTTCAAAACTTAAAAGACACTACACAATGGGAGAGCATACTGTAAAAGCTCTTGATGGTGTCGACCTTGAGATCATGCCTGGCGAATTTGTGATGATTGTCGGTAGCTCTGGTTCAGGTAAATCCACTTTGATGCACATCCTTGGTTTGTTGGATAAGCCAACAGATGGCAGTTTTATTTTAGGAAATCAAGAAGTTTCAGACTTGTCGGACGATGAGTACGCGGCACTTCGAAATCAGCGAATTGGTTTTGTTTTTCAACAGTTTAATTTATTAAATGAATTAACTGTTGTGGAAAATGTCGCGCTTCCTCTGGCCTACAGTGGAGTCGATAAAGCCGAGCGAATCGATAAAGCTAGTAAGTATGCGACTATGACCGGCCTTGAAGAGCGTTTGGATCACCGACCGACTCAATTGTCCGGTGGTCAAAATCAGCGTATTGCCATAGCTAGAGCTTTAGTGAATAATCCAGACATACTTATGGCAGATGAACCTACTGGTGCTTTGGACTCGAAGACAGGTAAAGAGATAATGGATCTCTTGCATGAGTTAAATGATCAAGGTCACACGATCATCATGGTAACTCACGATTCTGTTTTAGCAGAACAAGGTACTCGTAAGATTGTCGTTAAAGATGGCCACATAGTCGACGATGTTCGCGGCAAAAAAGCTGCTAAAGGTAAAATGAAAGATGGGAAAATTCAGTCTCTGGGCGGCCTGTCATTTTTGGATCTTTTTATCATTGGACTTCGAGAAGGTTTGCTACCACATAAGATGCGAAGCTTTTTGACTATGCTGGGGATAATTATTGGTGTTGCATCGGTTATCGCCATGTCATCATTTTCGTTGGGTTCCAAACAGAAACAGGCTGATCAAATACGAGCACTTGGTGCGAATTTGGTGAAGGTCATAGATAACCGCTTGGAAAACGAAACTCTACTGCAAGCAAGGCGGCAAGGCTCAGCGGGTTTAAATAGAAAAGACTTAAGTGCTTTGACTGCAAATATCGACGGTATATTGGCCAAGTCATACTTGCGTGAGTCGCCGATGAATGTGCTCTATAAAGGTGAAAAGGTAAACGCTCGAGTTTTGGGTGTTGGCGGCGACTATTTGAAAGTGAATAATCATGAAATTGGACTCGGTCGAAGTTTGGATGATTACGATCAAGCTAAAGCTGCAAGAGTTGCAGTGATAGGCTCAGGCTTAGCAAAGCGTCTCGAAGTGAAAAACCCTATAGGCCAGGTTTTATTGATGGGTGGTTTCCCCTACAAAGTTGTGGGAGTTTTAAAGAATAAAAATATCGACCTTAAGGAACTTGATGCAAGTAGCTTAAAAGATACCAACTTCGATGTTCTTATACCTTTTGAAACACTCCAAAGTCGTACAACGTACTTACAGACTCGAAGTGAACTTGACGAAATACAGCTCCAATTGGCAAACGAAGATCAGCTTTATAAAGTTGGTAAGTCGTTAAAGAGAACTTTGGCAAACTTACATGCAGGTGTTGAGGATTATCAGATAGTTATTCCTCTCGACTTATTGAAGCAAAAGCAGCAATCACAGAAATTGCTCGATTTATTAACCATTATTATTTCATCTATTTCGATAGTTGTTGGTGGTATTGGTATCATGAATATCATGTTAGCTACAGTAAATGAGCGGATCCGTGAGATCGGCGTCAGGCGCGCAGTTGGAGCAACTCAAAAAGATATACTTTACCAGTTCCTAGCTGAGTCAATGATCATCTCAGTAACTGGAGGTTTATTTGGCGTGCTTTTTGCATTGATAATCGTCATTATAACCAGTCAAGCGATTGGTTTACCTATAGTATTTTCGATTCCATTAGTAGGAATCTCCGTAGCGGCTTCGGTCGTAACTGGTCTAGTATTTGGACTTTACCCTGCTCGAAACGCAGCAGCGATGAATCCTGTGGAGGCATTAAAAAGTGATTAAAAATATTTTAGTTTTAGTGAGTTTCTTTTCAGTGAGTCTTTGGGCTCAGGATAAGATAAAAACAGAAGGTTTAACCGTTGAAGATTGTTATAATTATGCGTTGAAAAACTCTCCTGAAATCAAGAAACGATTATTTAACTTGTCTAATTCTGAGTATGATACTCAGATACAACGAGCAGTATTTGATCTCTCTATTAGCGGAGGAGCCTCGAGAAACTTGGAGTTTAAAGAAAACAGATCTGACGTTACTTTGAGTCAAGAATTACCAGGTGGTATTGACATCGCCGCGTCTGGATCATTGAATTCAGATGATCAGGATAATACTCAGGATTCTGCATTGTCGTTGGCTATATCAAAACAATTGCTTGGTGGTGGTTCTTTAGAAGAAACCCTTCAAGGGTACCGTGACAGCTTAGTTCAAGAGTTAATTAACAGAAACAGGCTAGCACGTGAGAAGAGAAATATACGCGCTGAGATACAAAGTATTTTCTATGATATAATTCAAAATACGCAGTCTTTGGCAGTAGAAAAAAGAAGACTTGAGAGTGCAAAGAGAAACTTAGAGCATGCTATAGAAAGAGATAAACCGTTAGATATAGCGAATGCTAAGATTGAGATTCCACAGAACGAATTGAACTTGATTCGTGCGGAGAGAACTATTCAGTCTAATTATGACGAACTTAAAGTATTAATGGGGATGTCGCCAGATGGGGAAATATCGATAAATGAAGAGTTTAATTTTGAGATTTTAAAATTTGATATAAATAAAGATTTGGAATATGTAGAGGATAATGATGAGTTGTTTATCAATAATTCTCTTTCAAAAGAAATCTTAAATAGAGACTTAAGAGTTAAAAAAGAGAGAACTCAGATCGATTTAAGTTTGAGCTTTCAACAGAACTTTAGAAACTCCGATGGTGATAATGCTCACTTAGGAGGGAATGATGATCAAGTTGTATCTTTAAATTTCGGTTGGGACTTTGGTCGACGAACAGATCGTGCGCGATTAGCTCAAAGTAAGAATAATTTGGATGAAAATACAGTAGACCGTTATATTTTGCGTCAAGATAAATTTCGGTTGCTTCGAGGTTTGGCTCGTGATATAGAACAGACTGCGTTGTCTGTCACCATTCAGGAACAGCGTATCGAACTTAATCAAACACTGATTGAGCTTTATAAAGATCGCTGGGAAAACGGCGAGATAGATATACTAGAGTATATCCGAAGTCAGAATAACCTTGAGTCTAGTCGAGTTCAGTTGATTCGATTGAAGACTAACTACATGGATCTTGTCAATCGTTACCTTTTTGAAGTTGGTAAGTAATACAAGAGTTGATCAAAGCATAAAAAATCTGAGCCGTGGCTAGCGACTCAGTTTTTTATTTGTTGTGCGAGTATTTACTAAGATTTAGACAAATGGAGTTATTCCAGGTTGAGCTACTTCAGGTAGATCAAGAGACGCATTTAAGTCATAAGCTTTAGGAGTTAAGTCTTCTTTTGAGTTCATTAGCATATCCCAAGTAACTTTCTTACCGGTGTAAGCAGACATACGAGCCATGATTCCCATCGCAGTAGAGTTACAAGCATAGTCGCCGTTATTAACAACTTTGCCGTTTCTTATACCTTTGATAAGTTCAACGTGCTCTGCGTCATACATGTTCATAGCACCACCTTTATAACGCCAGACAACTTTTCCTTCGTTGTCGTAGATGCGGTGCTTCATAAGGTCTGCATAGCCGTCAGTACCAACGATGATGTCGGAGACAGATGCATCTGTACCTTTTTGTTGTCTACATGTAAAGTTAGTGTAGATGCCGTTGGCAAACTTATACTGAATTGAAAAGTGGTCGTAAACATGACCATAGTCTTCGCCAACTCTAGACTGACGCCCGCCCATTCCATAAGCGTATTCAGGAGTTATATCACCTAAAGCCCAACCCATCTTATCGATATTGTGGATGCCTTGTTCGACAATATGGTCACCAGACAACCAAGTGAAGTAGAGCCAGTTTCTCATCTGCCACTCCATGTCACCCCAATTAGCTTGGCGTGGATACATCCACAGACCACCAGTGTTGTAAGAACACTGAATGTTGGTCATGCGACCTATTGCTCCAGAGTTGATTTTAGCTATAGTTTCTTGCTTTTTCTTATCAAAACGATAGCAGAATCCAGCAACGAAAGTTAAACCTTTTGCTTTACACTTTTGAACTGAGTCCATCACTTTTTTGCAGCCGGCGACGTCGATAGCTAGTGGCTTCTCTGCAAATATATGTTTACCAGCATTAACAGCCGCTTCTATGTGTTGAGGTCTGAAGTGAGGAGGTGTAGTTAAAATGACTATATCTACTTCTTTAAGATCCATAACCTTTTGGTATGCATCGAAACCTGAGAACATATTTTTCGTTTCAATTTTGGCTCTGTGACCATAGTTTTTTAAACTGTTGACAGCTATGTCGAGTCTTTCAGGAAAAACGTCAGCAATTGCCACGAGTTTTACATTTGGATCAGCATTTAGTGCATTGGCAGCAGCACCACGGCCACGACCACCACAGCCGATTAGGGCAACATTTAAAGTACTATTTGCTTTGTCTTGGCCGAAAGTAGTATTAGTAAAAGTGCCAAGTGCAGAAACTGCCGCTCCTGCTTTAACGAAGTTTCTTCTGTTGATGATTTGATCCATCTTTATCTCCAATGATAGCTGTTATATGAGATCTAACGCAATTTAAAGAACAGAGTGACAGAATAAATGTAAAAAATATTGGCCTAAGTTTTGCGATGATTATTGAAAGAAAATTTTTTCCTAAGGATAGTCGTAAATGAATGTATTGTTTTTGAATGCTGGTCGACGCTGTGAGTTAGTAAAGTCTTTTAAAAGAGTCTTATCTAAGTTTCCTGGCGGTGGCTTGGTTTTTGGCTCGGATATATCTCCGCTTGCATCAGCTCTTCAATTCGTCGATGAAAAAGTACTTTTTCCACATTCTTCAGACCCTAGTTTTTATTCTGAGTTCATGACTTTTTGTAAATTGAAAAAAGTTGATTTGGTTATTCCTACGATAGATCCGGATTTAGTTTATTTAGATCAACTTCGCAATGAAATCAGTAAGGCACTTCCAAAGCTTAAGCTTCTTTTACCGTCTTCAGAAATAATTAGCATGAGTGCAGATAAGAAGTTGACGAAAAAAGCGATGCTAGAAATGGGTGTGACTGTACCAGCAGAGCTTGAGCAAGGTGGAGACGTAGAGTTTCCTATATTTGTGAAACCTATAAAGGGGAGCTCAGCAATTGGTGCTGCTAGGGTGAATAACCGTTTTGAATTGGAAGCCAGCCTGTTATCTGTAGAAGAACCTATTTTAGAAAAGTTTATTGATGGTCCAGAATTTACGGTAGATGTGTACTGCAGTAAGATCGGAGGAGCCTTAATGGCGATTCCACGTAAAAGATTATCTGTACGTGGAGGTGAGGTTTCAAAAGGCGTTGTTGAAAGAAAAGCTGATCTTGAAGAAATAGCGATGTCTATCGCTAATTCATTAAAGTGTAACAGCCCGATAACAATTCAGTTTAAAGAGCAAGATGGTCAATATTACTTAATAGAGATAAATGCTCGATTGGGTGGGGGGCTACCTTTAACAATCGCTGCAGGAGCCAATTGGCCACTATGGATTTTAAATGAAACTCAAGGTCGTGATCCAGGTGTGGAAGATGGTGTTTTAGATGGAATGATCATGAGTCGGTTTGATGATTCTGTTTTTATAAAAACTAAAAATTCGAATAAAGAGGAGCCTGATCTTACAGGAGTTAAGTCTGTTATCTTTGATATGGACGATACTCTTTATCCTGAAAGGGAGTTTGTTTATAGCGGCTATAGAGAAGTTGCCAAATATTGCTTGGAGAACTACGGGGTTTATGTAGAGGATGAGCTGAGGCGACGTTTTGAGTATGGAGAGAGAGGGGATCTGTTTTCAACTGTATTTAAGAGTCTTGGTCTACAACTAAAAGAGTCTGAAATACTGAAGCTTGTAAGAATTTACAGAACTCACAAGCCCAGTATATCGCCATTTGTTGACGTTGAGATTTTAAAAGAACTCTATAAAGATGGTTATACTCTAGGCCTTATCTCAGATGGTTGGCACGAAGTTCAAGAAGCAAAATGGAATGCTCTTGGTTTAGATAAATATTTTACTCACAAAATCTTTACAGACAGTTTGGGTAAAGATTATTGGAAGCCTCATCCGCGTTCATATGAACTTATGAATAGTTGGTTAGGCTTAGATTATGATAAAACTGTTTATGTAGCTGATAATGTGGCTAAAGACTTTATCGCTCCCAACAAGCTTGGGATGCACAGTTTAAAGATAAATCGTTATGGCTCAGTACATGCAAAAGAGTTAGCTCACCAAGCGGAAAATGAAGCAGAGTATGAGATAGACTCATTAGTAGATTTAAGAAGGATGTTGAAAGGTGAATCTAAAAAATAAAAAAGTATTAGTTACTGGTTCAGACGGTTTTATAGGCTCTCACTTAGTCGAGTCTCTTTTGGCACATGGGGCGGATGTGAAGGCATTTACCTTTTATAATTCTTTCAATTCATGGGGATGGCTGGATACACTTAAACCTGAAGTTTTATCGCAGATAGAGGTCTTTTGTGGCGATATACGAGATCCCAATGGTGTTAGAACTGCAGTGAAAGGAGTCGATGTTGTTTTTCACTTAGCTGCTCTTATTGCTATTCCTTATAGTTATCACTCACCAGATTCATATATAGATACGAATATCAAAGGAACTTTAAATGTTTTGCAGGCTTGCCGCGACTTTGATATTGAGAAGCTTTTAGTGACTTCAACTTCAGAAGTATATGGTACAGCTCAATATGTTCCTATAGATGAAAAACACCCTTTCCAAGGACAGTCACCTTATAGCGCAAGTAAAATAGGTGCAGATAGAATGGCAGAGTCTTTTTATAAGTCTTTTGATTTGCCTGTGACGATAGTTCGACCATTCAATACGTTTGGACCAAGGCAGTCAGCAAGAGCCATAATCCCAACACTTATCAGTCAATTAGCGAATGGTTATGAAGAAATAAAAATGGGTTCTTTGGATCCGACTCGTGACTTTAACTATGTCAAAGATACGTGTTCAGGTTTTATTTCTATTGCAGAATCAGATAAGACAATTGGTCAAGAAATAAATATAGCGACACAAGAAGAGGTTAGCATGGGGCAATTAGCTCAAGAGTTGATTGATCAGATAAACCCATCGGCTAAGATCGTTCAAGATCCAGACAGGATTCGCCCTGCTAAGAGTGAGGTTATGCAGTTGCTAGGTAGTAATGAACTTTTAAAGTCATTAACAAACTGGCAAAGTAAGTATACTTTTTCTCAAGGAATAGCAGAGACGATTGAGTGGTTTAAAAATCCAGAAAATCTTAAGGCTTATAAAGCTGGAATTTATAACGTTTAGTTTTTCTTAGGATCTTTCTTTTGCTCAGTTTCTTTTTTATCAGAAAGCTTAGCTTTTAAGATAACATCAGAGTCGGCAACAAGTGTAATTCGCTTATCTTCATAAAATGTAATGATGCGGCCTTTGATCGTATTATTGCCATCAAAAAGTTTCGGCTGACTTCTAAGAATTATTTCTTTTTCATTTATCTTATAAGTCGACTTGTTACAGGTCGCGATATGGTCACCTCGAGTAATTATGACATTCCCTTCAGCAATAATGAGGTAGGGGTCATTATCTTTGTTGAAGTAACAGGTCATCTTATCAGAAGTCAGGGTTGTCTCACCATTTATAGCTTTTACATTTAGGCTAAATATAGCTTGGTGGTTAGCATGGTCGTAGTCGAGATGTTGAGAAGTAATGATGAGGTCTTCATCAACCTTCTTCTCTTCTTTTTTGTCAGCAGCCTTTTGTGTAAAGGCGGCCAGACAAATAGAAAAGCAAAGTGTAAAGGCTTTGAACATTAGCTGTTCTTTCGTACCTCTGGTGATTGACCGCGAAGTACAGAGTTACCCTCGAAAAGAACGCTTTGGTCAAACTCTATCTCTTCTTCGAGTTCTTCTGCAGTGAAAGCACCTGATTTAGAGTATAACTCAATTGGGTTCAACCACATAACTTTATGGATGTCTTCTTCTGAGATACCTTCTTTGCGCATGACGTCCGCAGTGTATGGAACAGCAAGAGGGTTACTTACACCCCAGTCAGCAGATGAGTTGACGATGATTTTTTTAGTACCGTATTCTTTGACTAAGTGAGCCATACGGTCGGAATCCATTTTAGATCTTGGGTAGATGGTGTGTCCAGCCCAGCAATCTGTTTCGAGAACAAGTGGAAGAGTTTCTTCAGTATTGTGGTCGATTATCACTAGATCTTGGTCTATACCAACGTCATTGATAAGGTCAATAGTGGCTTTCACACCATTCTTTTTATCACGGTGTGGAGTATGGATGATGACTGGCATCTGCATTTCTTTAGCAAGTTCAAGCTGCTGCTTAAAGTAGCGGTGTTCAAGATCGGTCATATCGTCGTAGCCAATCTCACCAACTGCGACAACATTATCTTTTTCTAAATATCTAGGTAGCATTTCCATGACTTTTTCAGCCATTTCTTCGTTATTTGCTTCTTTAGAGTTTAAGCAAATTGCGCAGAAGTGACGGATGCCGAATTGGCTGGCACGAAAAGGTTCCCATCCAGTGATTGATTGGAAGTAGTCGTCAAATGACTCGGCATGTGTTCTCGGCTGACCTAACCAGAAAGCTGGTTCGATAACGGCACGAATACCTGAGTTGTACATATTTATGTAATCGTCAGTTGTGCGAGAAGACATGTGGATGTGTGGATCGAAATATTTCATTTTAAAAGTCCTTTGTTCTTCATAAACTTTAAAACAGAGTCAGGTAACCAACGTCCAGCAGCTTTTCGTTCATCGAAAAAGTCTGTTAAACTTTGGCCAAGCTCGCCATTGAAGCGGCTTTCAAGGTTAGTTATTTTATCAAAGTCTAGTCCCATGAAAATAGTTTTTATGACAAGTTGTTTAAATGCTTGGTCGTCAAAATATTTTGCAGGGTATGGATTGTCTTGTGAAACGGCACCGTGAACAATCGTTGAGTTGGTTCTACAGGCGTGAACAACTTTATCTTTATAGACAGCAGCATCGTCCCTTAAGTTTAGAGCGATAACTACAGCAGCTTGTTCATCATCTCCACCACGGATAATCATTTCTTCAACGCACTCAGGAGACTGAACTTTCGCAGCGAGTAAAACTCTGCCGAGATTTCCAGGAGTTTGAGTAGTTAGAGTAGGGTGGATGCCTTGGAGTATATTTTGTTCTTCTTCCGTAAATTCAACGGTCTTTCTTCCTAGTCGGCGTGGAGCCGCAGCAGAGAGAGTCATGAATTCATTTAACGAAAGATCATCAAGAGTATCGAAAGAAGACCAGAACGTATTGTTTCTAGGCGCTGCCTCAGAATACTTTCGAGCTATCGATTCAAGATTTTTACACAAGTTCACAAAATTAATCCATCTATTATTTTGCAGACAATCTACTACAAGACTGAGGTCAATCAAAGTCGGGAAGCTGAAAATGTGAATCTCTTTGGAGTTCCAGTGATTTAGACAAAGAATTGAAAATAGTTTTTGGACTCAAAGAAATGTCATAAAAATTGTCAATAAATGGTCTAGTATGGTCTATAGTAGATTGAAATGGTCAGATATGGATTGTAAGATAGTCTAAAGCTTTTAAGGATCCTTTTCAAAATGTTGCAATTCTGTGGGTTAGAAAAAACTCAACTCGATGCAAACGGCAGGCTAAAACTTGGCTCGCGGTTACAGCAGAGTTTCGGTGGATATGGTTCATCGGCAGTGGTGCTTTATTGCTTGCCTGAGGGAGGAATCGGCATTTACCCCATGGCTGAGTGGGAAAAGATAAAGCCAGACTTAAAAGCTATTCAGCAACAATTTACTGGTAGTGTTTTAGCAAGAAGACGTATGAGAATGATGGGAGCGATGACTTCAAAAGAGAATTTATCGAACCAAGGAAGAATTACTTTGCCTCAGATGTTTAGAGAAATGTGTGGGATAGAGGCAGGAAAAGAGGTTGTACTGGTCGGCTCCGAGTTTGGAATAGAGGTTTGGAGCTCTGAGAAGTGGCAGCAAGAGATGTCTTTCATGCAAAACCACAGTTTGGAGAAAGGCGAGTTAGAGATGAATGCAGATTTACAGTTGAGAGATGAGTTGTGAAAGAGCGGTTTTTAAATAAATTTTTTGTGTTGGTGGCACTATTGATGTCAGCAACAATTTTATATGGTGGTTATCAAGTCCACCAAGAAGCAGATAAAAAAGACGACTATGAAAAGGCTGCTAGAGCGAAAGCTACAGTTGTTAATATGGCTATCTGTGAAGAAATAAAGTCAGGTTCTTTTCAAGAAGGTGCTCACCTGAGTGATCCTTTAAACTTTTTAAGAGTTTGTGCTGAAGAGCTTCGTTGATGACCAAGGGTGAAGCACAGTTAAAGCGCTTCCGCATCATCACCACTATAGCAATCTTATGGGCGACAGTTTTAGCTGTTCGCCTTTTTTATTTCTCGATTATCAACAGAGAAACATCCTTAGATAAAATGGAGAGTGAAGGTGTTGAACGTCGCACTCTCAGAGCAATGCGTGGCCGAATTCTGTCTGCCGATGGTCAGGTTTTGGTCGAATCGATTCGAAAATCCAGTCTTATTCTAAGTCATCGTGTTCAATCGCACCAATTGTCAGGCTTTTTGTCCATTCTTGCAAAAGAAATGGGTTTTAAGCGTCGAGACATAATGATCAAGGTAGGGCGCACGAAGGACAATAAAGATATTATTCTAAAAGAAAGTATGTCTTTAGAGGATGTAAAAAAGTTCTCACAGGTTTTCGGGGTCAATCCTATACTATTTATAAAGATGTCTTTTGAAAGAAAGGTTCTTACCAAAAAGTATAAAAGCAAGATAGGTCAAGTCCGCAAAGTTGATGGCCAGTTTGTTGGAGTATCTGGTTTTGAAGAAAAATATGATGCTTCCTTAAAGGGACAAGATTTGATTTATGAAGCAATGGTAGATAAAAGGGGGAAGCTGATTCCCGAAACCTTTAGTGAAATTCAAAAGCTTATTTCTGGGAAAGATGTTTTTCTAACTGAAAAGGAGTGGCCATGATTCAGTTAGTAAGATTCTTGAAGTATGCCTTGAGGTCTTTTTGTCCAATTCTTCTAAGTGCCATACTTTTAAGTTTGTGGGGATGTTTAGCGATCTACAATGCGAGTGTAAACTTCCCAAATCCAGAAGATTATAGCACAAAGCAAATCACTTGGTTGATCGGCGGCGTTTTAGTCGCATTAATCATAAGTAAGATTCACATTAAAAGATTTTTTGAGCTAATCCCGTGGCTTTATGGTTTTGGTATATTCACTCTTATCGCAGTGATCTTTTGGGGGCAGCCAGTTAATCATATGCGAGGGTGGTTTCATACAGATTACTTTAGTATTCAACCAAGTGAGTTTTGTAAACCGTTTTTCTGTCTCTTTATATGCTGGTACTATCGATACCTAGTTGATGAAGAAACGGTCGAGTTTAAGAGGTACTTAAAGTTAGGTTTGGCTTCGTTACCGGTTCTCGTATTGTTGGCTATGCAGCCAGACTTTGGGACCTTATTCATTTTTACTCTATGCTTTGCGGCGGTTTATTGGACTCATGGAGGTAAGACAAAATACCTAGGTTGGACAGCCGCCGGACTTTTACCAGTATTGATTTACGTGCTTTATCGTTACCCTTATGTATATAGACGTTTGATTGGTTTTTGGTCTCCGGAAGAGCATGCACATGGCGCGGGTTTTCACTTATTGCAGTTAGAGAGGACAATAGCGAGTGGTGGTTTTTGGGGCCGTTCATTTGGGAAAGGACTGTGGTCTCAGGGGTACTTGCCACTAACACACAATGATTCTATTTTTGCATCGTTTTGTGAAGCTCTTGGTTTTGTCGGAGGCTTTTTACTTATTGTGATTTTTGCAGGAGCGTTATTACTGGCATTTCGAAAATGTCAGAAGATGTCAAATGACTTGTATGGCTACTCTTTATTTGCTCTGGTGTTTTGTTTGAGTATCCAAGCATTTATCCACATAAGCGTAAATGTGCAGATCTTACCTCCAACGGGAATTACTCTACCGTTTATTAGTTATGGCGGTAGTTCACTCTTATCTTCTTTTATAATAGTTGGCCTTTGTAAGTCAATTATTGCGAGCGAGAAGAAAGACTTGGAGTTACTTGATGGCGATGAAAGTAGCGAAGTTAAGCCACTTGAAGAGGATGTCGACCTTGGAGAATCCAGCTCTAGTGAGCATTGAGACGTTATCTTCAGTACTTTGAGGAACTAGTATATTCTCTAAAGCTTGACGTTTATTGGCTATTTCTAAAAATGAGTAGCCATTTCCAGCCTTAAAGTTTTCGTAAGTCTCAGTATTGAAGCTTTCGAACTCCTCTGTTGGTTCTCTTAGTTTTTCACTAAGAATGAAGATTCCGCCGGGCTTCAGGTTATCATATATTTTTTTAATAACGTCATTTCTTTTCGTCGCATCGACAAACTGGAGGGTGTAGTTCATGATGACCATATTTGCATCGGATATATCTGCAGTTTGGCAAACGCCTTCGTCAAAGTTTATTTCATGGCTGTAGGTAAAGACGTTCGATTTTTCTCTAGCCTTAGTGAGCATAGCTGGCGCGGGATCATAACCAGTCATATTTACCTTTGTATCTTTGAGGTACTTGGCAAGGTAGATGAGCGTTGAACCTGTAGAGCAGCCGAGGTCATAGATCTTACCAGAGTCAGGAACAAACTTAGCAGCAGCTTGAGCAGTTAGATGGATGACTTCGTGATAGTAGGGGATGCACCTGGTTGCCATGTCATCGAAGACTGTGGCGACTTCATCGTTAAATTTAAATGAACCAGGAGTAAAGTTTCCTGCTGAAAATACTTCATCTTTATTCATTTATTTGCCAAACTCCATCAAAAACAAAAGTTGCTGGGCCAGTCATATATATACAGTTGTCAGCTTTGTCCCAAGTGATTGAAAGTATGCCACCAAGAAGGTTAACTTTAACAGTGCTATTTGTTAAGTTATTTTTTATGGCTGCAGCAACAGCTCCGCATGCACCTGAACCACAAGCGAGAGTTTCGCCGGTTCCTCTTTCCCACACTCGCATATTTATTTCATCTTTGGATAAGATTTCGATAAATTCAACATTTGTTCTATTGGCGAATAAAGAATGATTTTCGATAATTGGGCCTTCAGACTCAAGTGGGCAGTTTTTCGTTGAGTCGACAAATTGTACGCAGTGAGGGTTTCCCATAGATACACAAGTAATTGTTCTTTGAATGTCATCTGTAAAGTTGAATTCAGTTCCAATCATTTCGCTGTTATTTGTCAAGCCTATATTTTGTGGAGCAAAGGAAGGCGCCCCCATGTTGATTTTTACTTGGTCACCTTCGAATTCGGCATAGGTTATGCCTCCAGCAGTTTCAATTGCAAGAGTTTCAGAAGGGTCATTTTTTCGATGGCGTATGTAAAGGGCAACAGCGCGAAGGGCATTCCCACACATTTCAACTTGCGAACCATCTGGATTGTAAATTTCCATAAGATACTGAGCTTTTTCAGAAGGGCAGATGATGATGAATTGATCAGCACCTACAGCAAAACGTCGACTACACATTTGTTTTGCAAGTTCACTTCTATCTGGTAGTGAGTGTTCAAGCGCATCAAGAACGATAAAGTCGTTGCCAGTTCCATGCATTTTTGTGAATGGTAGTTGTCTCATGAAAGCTCTCAGTTAAAAAATTTTCGCTACTATAGTCAAGAGGTATTCTAGTTCAAGTTGTTAGGGGAAGAGTATTCTTTCTTTAAACTTGCGATCACCTGAAAAAAACGTTTTATTTAATGTAGGGGAAATAGGGTGTAGTGGTCAGCGAAAAACATAAATTTCTTGTTGTAGACGATTTAGAGCATATGCCACTTATGTCAAGACTTTCGATTAGCGACTTGCCGATAATTTTTGTGACTGATGCTGTTGTTGAAGATGGGCAAATATCCGAAGTTCTATCAGCGGGCGCAGTAGACTATGTCTGTAAACCATTTGATACTCAAATTTTAAAACTAATAGCTAAAAACTTCGTGGAATTGACGAAGAAGAACCTTGAGTTAAAGAAAGAAATCGAAACACGTTTGAAGTCTCATTAGAAGAAAGATTGGGAAGAAAACGTCGTTTACACAAACAACTAAAACTAGCGGAAGGAGACTGTTGGCCGGCTAGCTAGTGGTATTTCTCATTACTTTAATAATCTTATGACTGCCTTACGGGGCCATGCAGAGCTTATGAAAGGTGAATTGAAAGATGAAGGCCACCACCTAGACAGTATTCTTTCAATATGCGATGTCGGAATTGATATAAGTGAAAAATTAAAAGTTTTTTCCAGAACAAGATCTCCTAGGATGAAAGTCATAGATCTATCTCATTTGTTAACCGATGTTAAACAGATTTGTGACGTGACTCTCGAACCTCATACCGATTTGATTTTTAAAATACCTGAACGCAAAGTAAAAGTTCTAGCAAATTCATCAGATTTACAAAACTGCCTGCTAAACTTGATTATGAATGCGAGGGACTCTTTAGGATCGAATCGAGGAGCTATTAAAGTTATTTGTCAGACTTTAGTTTTTTTTGTGATGAGAATCCTTTATTTGATTTTCAGCCGGGTGATTATGTAAAAGTTTCTTGTGTAGATGATGGTTGTGGCATGGATTCACATACACTTTCAAAGATCTTTGAACTATTCTATGCAGAGAAAAACGATATAGGCACAGGCCTTGGCTTATCAAACGCTTTAATGACAATTAAAGAGCATTCAGGGTGTATAGATGCCGCAAGTGAACTCGGTAAAGTTACAGAGTTTATTATATATCTCCCTTTGAGTACAAAGTCGGGAATAGCCACTAAAGAGCAAGAAGTTCGCAATTTCAGTTTCGAAGGTAAGAACATCGTTGTAGTTGATGATGGCAAAATACTCTAAACTATATTTACTCATCTCTTAAGGAGTTTGGTGCAAAAGTTAAAGCTTTTCACTCGGGTAAAGACGCTCTTGAGTTTATTCTTCATGCACATTCATCAATTGACTTGGTAGTTCTTGATTTAATGTTAGCGGATATAGCTGCAGATACTGTTTATGAAGAGGTTCGAAAGTTAATTGATTCCAAGAAAATAGTTTATGTTTCAGGTTCAAATAATGTCCAGCTTGTAGAGCAAGAAATGCTGAGTAAACCATTTCACCTAAATGATTTTTTAGAGTTTATTTCTAAAAGATGAATTTAGTTTTACTTGGACCTAAACTTCCAGAGTGGCTCTAAGTAGTTCACTTGTCTTGAGTCGATTAGCTTTTTATGAGTTTTGAATACTTAAACATAAAAAAGGCCACACGGTTAATCGTGTGGCCTTTTTATTTCAAGCTTGGAGTTTGAACTTAAACAGGAAGTGTTAAAATCATCTTAGTGCCTTTACCGAGCTCTGTTTCTATTTCAACTTTACCATTTAGTTCTTCTATTGATGATTTTACCGCATCCATACCAACACCGCGACCACTGACATCTGTCACCTCGTCATTTGTGCTGAAACCAGGATGGAAAATCAATTCAATTTTCTCTTGGTCAGAGAGTTTACTCTTCTCTTCGTCTGTTATGAGACCTTTCTCTACAGCCTTAGATGCGATTATCTCTCCATTAATACCTTTACCATCATCTCCTACGATCATTTTGACAGAGTCGTCTGAGACTTGGAGTTCCATACTTACAGTACCTGAACCTTTGCCTGAAGCATCTCGTTCATCATTGCTTTCTAAGCCATGGTCAAGAGAGTTTCTAACTAAGTGGACTGCAGCCATGTCGAACTTCTTCATAGTATCTCTATGAATCATTTCGGTTGGATTTATGATGTTAAGGTCTTTAACATCTTTTCCGTAGCTTTCTCTGTAAGATGTAACGATGTTTGCATACTTGCGGCAGAAGGAGTCAAACGGATTTAGATCCAGAGAGAATAGTTTCTTCGCTATATCTTTAACATCTGTTAGCATACCATCTTGTACAGAGGTAAGTAACTCTTGGAACTGAACTCTACTGATTGACATACTATCTTCCTCTCCGGAGAATAGTTTGGCTTTCATGGCATTTATGCCTTCGAGTTCTTCTTCCATCAGTTTTAAAGCATTTGTTAATGTATCTTTATGTTCATCTGTGAATTCGTCGATTGATTTAGCATCTTCTAAGAAATCTTCTGCAAATCCAGCAGCTCTAGATACTTCGTTGAAGCCAAATGATCCACCATTACCTTTTACAGTGTGAACTTCTCTAAAGAGTTCATCAATTTGTTCTTTAGGGAAATTGCTATAGTCAACTTTCTTTAAACTTTCGATTGCGTGTTCATAGCCTTCAAAGAATGTTTTGAGACTTTCTTGGTCATTGTTAATAAGACCAATAACACGTTGAAGTGTAAGTTGCTGTTCGCGTTTTGTTTTCTCTAAAGCAGCTTTGACTTTTCTTTCTTCAGTTACATCTCTACTAAGTACCATAAGCTTACTTAGTTCACCGTCTGCGGTAGTTATAGGTCTGTAATCAACTTGAATAATCCTTTCTTCTCCATCTTTCTCTTGGACAAGTTCACTTACAGGAGCAAGTTCAGCATATTTTTTCCAACGCTTAAGTTTCTTAGGATTACTTATAAGGGTGATCCAAGTTTGGAACTGCTCGACTTTCTGGTCGCTGATTTTGAACATGTCTTTCAGATTACTGCTCGCAAACTCAGTGATACCATAAATGTCTTCAGCTTTACTTGAGTGCTGTTCGTTTATGCTAAGATCTTTGTTAACTGTAAAGATACCTTGTTCAATTGAATTTAAGATATCTGAGATCTCTTTGGTTTTTTCGTCGACTAATTCTTGTAGGTTTTCCGTGAACTCTTTAACCTGGCATCGCATTTCTTCAAAGTTGTGACTTAGAACACCGATTTCGTCATTGCTCTCAACCGTTACTGGTTGTGAGTAGTCACCCTGTGAAATAACTTGTGCACTGGCTTTAAGTTCGAGAATTGGATTACTTACTTTGTTACCGACGATAACAGCTAAGAAGAATGAAAGAACAAGAACTACAACAGCTCCAAGGGCTAGGTTAGTTAAACTTTTAGTTAAGCTTTCTTCACCAGCTTTGCTTGTTTGTTTTGCCGCAGTGACATTTGCCTCTTCTTGTTTTTTCTGGTTAGCTTCTAGAAGAGCTTTTTCAGATAAGACAGCTTCTTGCATTTTTTCTAATGTAAGAACATATCTGAGAAAACCAACAGGCTCCCCATCTTCACGAAACTCTTTAAACTCATCATCTTCACCTTCGAAAATAGGAACTGTACATTGATAAGCTTTAACTTGCTTACTCGTGCCATCCGCTGTTGTCAGGTTGTAGTCGATAAGTTTAACTTCTTTTTTGCCGTTATTAATGATCTCTTTAACGTTAAGGTCTTTGAGGCTTACTTTTTTACCGTCGAAGTCAGAGTTCCAGACTCCTTTTTCAACGTCATAGACAGTTTTTAGGCCTAAGCCACTTATATACTGGCGATTCAAAAAAGCCCAAGCTTTAACTTCATCTTCACCTTCAACAGTGAAGAAGCTTAAGCTGAGTATTTCATCATCCAGTTTGTACAAGTTTGTTAATAGATTTCTAACTCCGTTAAATGAGTTATCTAAAAACAATGGTTTAAGAACTAAACTATCTCTTTCAAGTAAGATTCGGCCTTTATCATAAAGGGATTTCTCAAAGAACTTTTGAATCTTTTGAATATTTTGTTCAGAACTAACTTTTAAGTTTTCACTTACTTCGTTTGAACGCTCCTCACTCATATTCATGAAGGTAGAAGAGAGGCTGTTCAAGTTAAGAACAACTATGATCCCGACGATTATGAAAGCTATAATCACCGTCATTAGATTTGCGGAGATCAGCTTATTCTTAATTGAGCCTCGTTTCTTCATTATTCGTTTACCTTTACATCAGCCATTTTTTCTTTATCAACATCCAATCCATATGTTGGTAGGATATCCATGTTGACACCTTTAATTACTGAGAGGATGTACTCAACGCCGACTTCATCAGCCTTCATTTCTTCGTCATCCATCAAGGTAAATACTTGTTCTGCAATCTGATTACCTAGGTCGGTATGATTTGGTGCAGCAGAGTAAACGCAGAATCCCATATCGATACCAGAGAATGCTTTGATTCCGGCGATAAATGGTTTCTTATTTCTTCTTGCAGCGCTTACCCAAACTTCGGCAAAGTTGTTGCTGTTTAGTAGAACAGAGTCAGAGATAACCCAAACGAGGTCAGTATCCTTTTTGTATACTTCACGAAGTACATTTCGTTGAAGGTAAAAGTTTACTTCTTTGTTTGTAGTACCGTACTCTTCTGCATTCATGGCTTTGATGTTTATGCCTTCTTTAGCAAGCTGTTCAGTAGCAACCTTAATCATCTCGCCATGCTGGCTTTCTCTGTAGAATACCAAGACATTCTTTATATCATTTGTGACAAAGTATCAGAACTGAGTAATCATCGTATATGCAGGTACTTCGTACTCAATACCGCAAATATTTGGATTCTCTTCCAATTCTTTTCTCAAGTTAAGACCCATAGCAGCAACACCTCTAAGGTTTTTTGCATACTCGTCTTTTTCTTGATTGAACTTTTTCGCAAAGTCAACAGCTTGGTTATCTAGAAGAACTAAAAGGCTTGGTTTTTCTTTTCTAACCTTGTCCGCGAATTCTTTGTATTTTGATTCTTTAGTTAAGACGTGATCGACCACATCAAAGTCTTCGCCTATTTCACCAGATACAGATTTTGCAACTTCTTCAAAGTTGGCAGAAGCCTGGCGGAATATAAGTATTTTTTCTGCTGAAACGCTCAGTTGAAGAGCTAACAGCATGAATAATACGAGTGTGTATTTTTGTATCATGTTTAATCTCCTCATTGTACCTTCCTCAATTCGTCAAATCCAAGTCCCTTTATTGTGGCAGGGGACATCTTACCAAGTTTTTCAATTTCAGCATCTGATGTACCGTTAAGTACGCAGATAACAGGGTGGCCGATGCTTTTGCTTTCACCGACTTGATTTGTTTTTGCTGTAAACTTAGCTTTGAGGATTTCATAATTTTCAGGTCGAATGATGATATAGTTAGCATTTTCAAGAACGAGTAGTGGCATGAGGTCATCTGTTTTTGTAACCCTTTTGACACGCTTGAATTTACCAACTTGCGCTTTGATGAAACTACTAGTCTGTTTACGACCAAGTTCATCAACAATACCAACGCTACCTTTCGCTTGGTTGTCTTTTTTCCATTCGTCTTTTGCCGAAAGTACAATAAATTTAAAGTGTGTCTGCCCACCCTTTGCGAACTGATAAACAGCTTTGTAGTCTTTGTTGTATTCGACGAAAGCTGAAGGAACAATTAAATACTTTGGTTTCGAACTTTTAAGTGAAGATGCAAACTCACTAAATTTACCAAAGACAGTTACTTCAGTGCCTTGAAGAGAAGAATCACTTTTGAGTGCTTTTTCCCTTTCTTTAACCGGAATCGTAGATGTGGTATAAACCTGCATCTTCTCAGCGGCTTGTACTCCAATTATCGATAAAAGTGAGAATAGAAGTATCCCCCACTTTAATCGCTTATTTATAGGAGTGTTCATAGTTTTTTCTCCTCTTTCATTAGTCTTCTAAAGCTTCTTCGATATCATCTTTAATTCTCTCAACATATTCTGTATTAGTCAGTTGAAGAGGTTTTTTGATGTATCCTTTGGCACCGGCCTCGAGAGTCTGTGTAACTTTTGCAGGGTCTTTTATTGCACTGCAAATAAGGATTCTCGCATCTGGATGTGCGGCAACTATCTCTTTGAGAGCCTCATATCCATCCTTGTTAGGCATGGTTAAGTCAATAGTGATAAGGTCGGGCTTATGTTCATTGTAGAGAGCCACTGCTTCGTTCCCGTCGTTTCCGAGCGCGGCGACCTCATATTTCATTTCTTCCTCGAAGAACTTTTTGAGCTGGAGTCTAACCAGCATCGAATCATCTATTACTACTACTTTCATTTCGGTGCTCCTATGCTTGAAGTTTGGCAAGGAATCGTCAAGACAAATGTCGTTCCAACTCCCCCTTTATTGTCTATATTTATTGACCCTCCCAGGTCTTCTAGAGTTGTTTTGACTGTGTCTAGACCTACTCCTCTCCCAGATAATTCTGTTACCTCTTCTTTCGTTGAGAATCCAGGATGGAAAATCAGTTCAGTGACATTTGTATTTTCTATATCGTCAGCTTGAACTAAACCTTTAGAAATTGCGACTTGTTTGATAAGGTCGGATTGTAGGCCGCGTCCATCATCTGCAACTTTGATGATGTAGTTATTATCGTTTGCTTCACCAGTGATTGAGATAGTGGCGATAGCTTGCTTTCCTGCTTTTTGTCTATCTTCAGGACTCTCTATACCGTGGTCTAAAGAGTTTCTGATGATATGAATTAGCGGATTGCTTAAATTGTGGAAAATGTCATGTGGAAGGCTATATTCTTTGTCAAAGACAATGGCAGTCTTCTTGCCTAGCTTCTCACTTATTTTATCAACCATATTTTTGATAGTTGGTTCACAAGTGGATAAAGGAACTGTCTTAAGAGATGTTAAACTACTTAGGATGTTATCCCTTTGAATTTTAGAAATAGGCTTGTCCAATTCTAGTGTCATGACTTCAGTAATGATTTTTTCCAAAGACTTATCATTGATCATTAATTGAACGTTTTTATCTTCACTGCTTTTTCGGATGTTAAATCGATTCACAATTGAGTAGATGTTATTTAGCTCTCCTTTGATGGAGTTTATTTCATCTATCACATGGTCTGATTCAGTTTCGTCCTGTTGGCTTCTTAACAATTCAAGATAATTTTCTACGTTGTGAGCACTTTCACTAAGTTCATTGAAGTTCAAAGTAGATGCACCACCTTTTAGTGAGTGTATAGAGCGAAATAAGTGGTTGATCGTGTTGGAATCAATATTCTTAGATTCAGAAATCTTATCTACATCACTTAGCAGAGTGTCACACTCTTGAAGGAATGAGAATAATTCAGAATTATTTAGGCTAATGACATTATTCAAAAGCTCTAGATTACTTTCATACTCACTTTGCGCTTTTTTGAGTTTCTCTTCAGCCAGTTTCTGCTCTGTTATATCTTCAATAATAACCATAACAGAAGTTGAGTCATCTACAGTAAGTTTGTGATAGGTGAAGTCATAGATAAGATCTTTACCTTCGTGTTCAAATTTCACTTCATGGAATGGGGCTAAGTGAACGATGTCTTCCCAGTCCATCACATCTGGAGCACTGCAAACAAACTCTATCCACTTGGCCATTTCATTAGGACGGTTTTTGCAAATACCTGGTAAGCAGACTTTATCAAAGTTTTTTTCTTCTATGTCTTCGAGTTCTTTGCAGAAGAGTGTTGTGAGTTCTTTTGAGCAGCCAGGTGAGATACTTCCATCGGCTTCTAGACTGAATATACCTTGCTTGATATTATTCATAATTGATCTAACAGTTGTTTCGGCTTTGAGAACTTTTGCTTTTTCTTTAGCAACTTCCTCAAAAACTTCATCAAGTTTAAGGCCAATGTCCTGTTTCATCATATTTAGACTAAGAGCAATGCTTACCTCAGAAAATCCTTCACCGGTGAAGGTGGATTTCATGGTCATTGTATCTGGATAGTCTATGCTGCCACGATAAATACGGGGACTTAAGAATGTTAAGTCTGGAAAATCTTCTTGTATAACTGTGATGGCATCGCCAACGATTGTATTTAATAATTCTTTGACGCAAGAGTTGATCATTTCCAGGCTTCCATCACCAAGTGCAGTCTCGAAGTAGGTCGACCATTCTGCTTCATTTAGACACATGAAATAGTCGCCAGATATAGCACCACTGAATGGAATATTTACTGTAAGTTCTTGAGTTGGCAAAAATGTACTTGCTTTCTCGAAGCGTTGCTCGGGGTTTACTAATGTCATGGGAATCCCAAACATAGCTTCTATGCAAGATGCTGTGACATCTATATAAAGTTCTGCGTATTTATCAGTCATATTCTGCCCAGTATCCGTTTCTTATAGTCCACTAAGTAAGTCGTCTAGATCATCACCAAGGAAGTCTGATGATGAGTCATCAGTCGCTGCAGGTGTTGCGTCGAAAACTTTGTATGGATTTATTGCTAAAAAGACATTTACATTTGTTTTGTCATTTTCGTAAATGAGGTGACCACTCATGCCTTCTGTGCGGCAAAAATATGGGGAGTCGTCTTTTTCCCATATCATTGGAGTGCTTAAGTCTAGGCATTCATATTTTGCTAAAACCTCTTCATTTTGTGCAAAAGCGCCAGAAACTGTATTTAACAATTCTCCAAGAGAGGCCTTAACCATCTCGTGTGCTTCTTCGGGAGTTGAAACGAGTTGCATGACTTCTGCAAGCATATCTTCGACGGCAGTCTTAGACATACTAATAATCATTTGGCCTTGATTTGATTGATTCGCAAGGGAGATCATCCCCATGTATTCATCGTTGAAATCAGGTCGATTGCACTCGTTAAACTCTGTGGTTGGAGTTGTTTTCTTTTGAAACATCAACTCTAAATTTTCAGAGAGCGTTTCAAGCATTTTAGTTAGAACTTCTTTCTCCATTCTAAACTTTCCCATTGACAATTAATATTTGCATTCAGCAAGAGGAGCTCATGATTCATGCCAATACTGAGATGATTTTAGTTGTGAATAGGGAGAAAAATGGAAAAAAGCTGTTGTTCTTAGTTATGTAGGAACAATTGAAGTACAGAGTTGTAGAGCGGTGATTAATTGGATTTGTAAGAGGAAAGTGTATGTGATGGAATTCACAACAAAGTGTCGTGATTATGGTCAGAAGGAAAAAGAGGAGCTCACTTTGAGCTCCAAAAAGTTAATTATGGTAAGCTTCCGGCTATAGCTCTAGCCATTTTAGAGGATAGTGCGGTACTTGCTTCTTCATATGTAAGTTCTAGCTTTTTTGCTGTAGCGATAAAACGGTTTTCGTGGTAGAAAAAATCTTCTTTTTGTTCAAATTCAGTGGATTCACTATACTTATTGGATGATTGTCCGGCTTCAAAGGAACCTTTGTCAGTTGTGGCTCTAGCTGATTGATTTTTTGATTGTTTGGAACTCTGGTTTCTTTTAGTTGTAACTCCGCCTTTGATTCTTTCACCAAGGCTTAAATCTACAACCATGTCAACAGTTATGACTTTATTGCGGTTATCTACGGCTTTGCCTGCAGCTCCACCAAGAATGGCTCCAAGTCCGCCACCAACGACTTTCTCAGTTGTTCCACCACCAACTTGATTACCTATGACAGCACCTGCAACAGCACCAAGAATAGCTCCGAAAATAGCCCCGCTATATCCGCTTTCAGACTTTAGCCCAACGTAGCGTAGGTCTGCAATAAGGATGTAGTTTGCTTGATCTATGTCTGTCGTAAGCTTATATCCAGATCTTTTAACTTCAGATTCGACCATGTCTCTTATATCCATTTCAGAGCCAGAACTATTTCTGTAGCGGATATACAAGTTCATGTCTTTGGCACTGACAGGTCTCATTTTAGCTCTTGGCTTAAGCTGTTTTAAGCTAGTTTTTAAGACTTTAACATCTGGGTCCATTACGGATGTACACGATTGGGATAGAAGAGATATGCAGATCAGTAGGCATAAAGATAATTTTTTAAACACATTGGCTCCTTAAGTTTAAACGTATTCAGAGAGAACTTTTTACTTTACAGTTTAAATTAATCTCCAGTAATAGCCAATTCTCATGCTTTAAGTATTAAAATTAGGTAAATTTTGTATTTTGTAGATGATATAGCCACCGATTACTTGCGACAAAATGGTTTTTTAGGAGCTGTAGAGCTTCGAAAGATAAAAAACTGTGTTTGGTATAAAGTCAGAAAGGCGGATGCATATTTTGAAGCTGAGGTTTATGGACCGGCTTTTGCAAATGATGAAGACCTTGCAAAGTACTTAAAGTCTCTTAGAGAATTTAAAAGTACTAAATTTACTCGAGCAACAATTAAAATTTTTTCCAAAAAGTCATACACATTTATTATCCGCGAATTTATCGAGAGTGAACCCGTTTATAAGACTTTGATGCGTACTGGTGGTTTCGTAGAAGAAAGTGCTATGGAGTTGCTTAAAAACTCAACTTTACTTTTAGACTCAATTTCTAGTTTAAGTATGAAGAATTTTTCTCCACTTGTATTAATGATGCAAATGAACAGCCGTCATGAATTGATACTCGACGGGTTGAGGTGTGGGCCGTGGGTTAAGGACTTTGAGGAAGTAAATGTAATTTACGAATATCTGAATCCTAAACTTCCTTGGGCTAAGCAGATCAACTATTTTAAAAATAAATTTATGCTAAAAGTTTTTATTGGGAATCCTTACAGGGTTGAGAATATAAATTTTGAAAACAAAAAGCTTTTAGATTATTTACTCAACATTCAGAATGATCCCGAGAATTACTCTGAACAGTTAGAAGGATTGTTTACATCAGAAGCAAACCCATTTAAAAAGCAAGATCATTTTTTGTTGCTGATACTGTCGATTTCACTGTTTGTGAGTTTAGCTCTTTATAAAAGACATACCGATCGTTTGGTTACTTGGGAAGGAGAGACAAAAGCTTTAAGTATGGCTTACAAAGAAGGTGAGCTGTTTATAGAACCTGAAAGTCGTACCTTGGAACCGTTGCCAATTGAAAGTGAAAATCAACTCGGCGAAGAGCAAAAGCTTCTAGATTTGGAGAGACGTTTATATTTAGGGTATTTTAAAGACTATAAATTAAAGTCTGCATCCTTAACTGAAGGTTCTTTAAGAGAAGAGAGTAGTGCTTCTTTTGCAGGGTTAGAAGATCAGTTTGATGTTTTACTTAAGAAAGACTTTACTGAATTGAATAATAAGGTGAATCTCGACCTTATTGAGTTTGATTTTCAGGGTGCGAGAGAATTACTCACAACTTCTATTGAGCGCTATCATGAATCAGATAAAAAGACGAAACTTATAAGTCGCTTATATGATTTAGATAAGCTTGAGGAAAAACATGATCTACAGCTAGCTCTAGATCGGCAAAAAGAAGAAAAGCTAAAACAAACAGAACAAGAACTAGTTAGAAGAGCCGAAGACATAGTTAGTCGAGCAATAGAAGATTATATAAATGATTTTTCGATTAAAGTTCGTCAATTAGTTATTGTTGAATCTGAGCTGAAAACTGCGGATGCTAGGAAGTTAATTGAATTTTATATCGACCTCATTCAAAACAATCAACGTATATTTAGCTTTGTTCGAGAATCATCGAAAGAAGAAAAGCTTAAGCTTTATCGCTATGTCAGTGAGAATGTTGAGGGTATGAAAACGGTTAAGATTGTTGATCTCTCGAATAGAGGCTTTGAGTATCAAGATACAGCTGGTGGTTCTGTTGTTAAATTTTCAGAATTACGAGCAAACCAATTTTATGGTTTATTGTCAGTTTGGGGGGAATCTCAAGATGAGACTTTTTGGTTCGATTTACATTACTATTTAGTTGCCAAAGGCTGGTTAGAAGAAGTAAAAGATCTTGTTGAGGAAAAACCGAGTTTAGACTTTAAGAAAAATGAAGATAAGTTTATTGGTGTTACGGAAGCAAGGCAAAGGTTGTTCTCAGATGATTAACAGTTGTATCTAGGAGATTTAGGTTGGGTAAACCACGTATAGTCGTTGTTGAAGGAGAGAATTTAGGTAAGGTTTTTTATCTAAGTGAAGGCGTTCAGACAATAGGTAGAGGCAAAGGCCAGGCAGATATAGTTGTTGCAGATAAATCGATTTCTAAAATACATGCGACTCTCGAAGTGCGAGACGACGTTCTTTATTTAATAGATAAGGAAAGTACGAATGGCATCTACTACAATCGAGAAAAAATACGACAGGCAAATGTTTCAGACCAACAGTTCTTCGGAGTAGGCGATATTTACTTTCGATTTGAGGCCGGCGAAGATTTAGCCGATGTCATAAAAGACTTCCAGCTTCGAGTAACTACAGTTTTAGATGAACTGAAGCGCAAAATTGTTGGCCAAGAAGATGTTTTGAAGCAACTTTTGGCCAGTGTATTTGCCGGAGGCCATTGTTTAATGGTAGGAGTGCCTGGATTAGCAAAAACAGTTACCGTAAATTCTTTGTCAGAAGTTTTAGGCTTAGATTTTAAAAGGATTCAGTTTACACCAGATTTGATGCCATCTGACATTTTAGGCACCAATGTACTGGTGAATACATCTGATGGTGGTAAAGACTTTAAGTTCATTAAAGGGCCTATCTTTACTCAGTTACTTTTAGCGGATGAAATAAATAGGACACCGCCAAAAACTCAGGCTGCACTACTAGAGGCGATGCAAGAGCACCAAGTAACAGTTAGTGAACAGTGTCGAAAGTTACCTAGTCCATTTACGGTTATAGCAACTCAGAACCCGATTGAGCAAGAAGGTACTTATGTTTTACCAGAAGCTCAATTAGACCGTTTTATGTTCAATGTCCACGTGGATTATCCTTCTTTAAGAGAAGAAGAGGAGATCTTGCGTAGAACGACAATGAAGCAAGACTTACCGCTAAAGCAAATTTTAAATGCTGCCGAGCTTCAACAGTATCAACGTGCAATTCAGCAAATAGAAGTTTCTTCTTACGTTATTTCATATGCTGCGAAACTGGTAAGGTCGACGCGCTTAGAAGGTGAAGATAAGATTGACGAAGTTGCTAGCTTACTCGAATGGGGTGCAGGCCCAAGAGCAGGACAGTTTTTAGTTTGGGGTGCCAAAGCATTTGCCGCAATGGATGGCCGTTTACATGTCAGCTGTGATGATATTCGTAAATGTGCGGTGCCTGTTTTACGTCATAGGATCTCTCTAAACTTCCAAGCTCAGGCTCAAAGCATAAACCCAGTAGATGTTATTAATAAAATCTTGGCAATGGTGAGAGAGCCGGAAATTCCTAAGTTTTTATGAGAATACTCGCAAGCTGTCTACTTTTATCTACTTCAACACTATTGCTCTCTGAAGAGAAGTCAGAGTTAGCACCTACAGCAAAAGAGAAGTATGATTTTACCTTTTTACCTGAGACTGTTGCTGTATATCAAGGAGAAGAACTAAGCAATTCTGATTTTTTAAAGTTACTGCAGCCCAGGCTTAAGAAGCTTGTTTCACAGATACAAAATAGGGTGAAGCTAAGAGATATATGCCTGGCATTTTTGGACGATTATTACAAACGCAAGGCAAATCTTGATTTGGCTTATAAGTCTGGTTTGTCTATCAATCAAGGATTAGCGGAACTCGAGTTATCCGCCTTAGAAGAAAAAATAGGTAAGCTTGAGTTAGAGCAGCAATTTGAGTTTACAGGTTTGGATTTTTCAGAAGCTGCAAAATTCTATGCAGAGTCAAAAATAATTAATAGGTACTTTTCAGAGCAAGTTTTTAAAAAAGTAACTGTTAGCGAAGCTGATGCTTTAGTCTATTACTTTGATAATGAAAAGTCTTTTACAAAAGAAGAGTCTATAAAAATAGTCCAGATGTTTTTTCCATTCGGAGATGAGCTTACTAAGAAAGAGGCTCAAAAACGAGCTGGCGAAGCATTGAAAGATTTATCTGCGGGTCAGGAGTTTTCTGCTGTAGCAAAGAAACATGGATCTTCTTTGTCGTTAGCAGCAGAAGAAAGTAGTCAGTATTTTTCAGAAGCAGAGCTTCGTCCGAGTTTACGAAAATCTTTCAAACTGAAAGTGGGGATGTTTTCTGGTGCTTTAGAGAGTGAGCAGGGAATTCATATTATAAAGGTTCTTGAGAGAAGAGCCGCGGGTATTCTTCCATTTAAAGCAATAAAAGACAAGCTTATTCAAACTTTAGTGAAAGCTCAAGCGATGAAAGAGCTCAAAGAAAATATCCTACTTCAGTTAAAATCTTCAAACTTTAAAGTTTTCATAAAATAAAAAAGGCCGCACTTCGAAAAGTACGGCCTTAAGATTTATCTCAGAAGAAGATTATTGCTTCTTAGACTCTTCGTATTCTTTGATCAACTTATCAGACATTGACTTCGGAACAGTAGTGTATTTACTGAATTCCATTGTGAATTCAGCTTTACCTTGAGTCATTGAACGAAGCTCACCAACATAACCGAACATTTCCGATAGTGGAACGTCAGCTACGATTGTAGTTTGAGCTACATCTTCAGTTGTACCAACGATGATACCACGGCGAGAGTTAAGGTTACCCATAACTGTACCTTGGAATTCTGTTGGAGTTTGAATCTCAACATTCATGATTGGTTCAAGGATACTTGGCTTAGCTTGAGCATAAGCTTCGCGGAAAGCACCACGAGCAGCTTGTTGGAATGCCATGTCAGATGAGTCAACTGCGTGGTAAGAACCGTCTTCAAGAACGATTTTGATACCAACAACTGGGAAGCCAATTAGACGACCTTCTTTCATACAACCAGCGAAACCTTTTTCACAAGCAGGGATGTATTCCTTAGGAATGTTACCACCAGAGATAACACTTTCGAACTCGAAACCTTCTTCGATAGGAATCATTTTACCAGAAACTTTACCGAACTGACCAGAACCACCAGTTTGTTTCTTGTGAGTGTAGTTGAATGAAGCTTCTTGAGCAACAGACTCACGGTATGCTACCTGAGGTTGTCCAACTTCTAGTTCTACTTTGTACTCACGTCTCATACGTTCGATGTAGATCTCAAGGTGAAGCTCACCCATACCAGAGATGATAGTTTCGCCAGACTCTTCGTCTAGACGAACACGGAAAGTAGGGTCTTCTTTCTGGAAACGGTTAAGAGCTTTTGAAAGATTTGCAGAAGCTTTTCTGTCAACAAGGTCAATCTTCATGTCGATAACCGCGTTTGGTACGAACATTGAAGTCATGTTAAGGCTATGCTTACCATCTGTGAAAGTTGTACCAGATGCACAGTCAATACCGAATACAGCAACGATATCACCAGCTTTTGCTTCAGATATATCTTCAGAGTCACTTGAGTGAACGCGCATTAGACGACCAACGTTGTGCTTCTTACCATTGCTCATGTTGAACATAGTAGTACCTTTCGCAAGAGTACCTTGGTAAACACGCATGTAAGAAAGCTGACCGTAAGCACCGTCTTCTAGTTTGAAGATGTAACCAACGAAAGATTTACTTGCATCAGATTCAAGGATAACTTCAGCTTCGTCGTTATCGAGGTCGAAAGCTTTGTTTTCAACGTCGTAAGGAGAAGGAAGGTAGTAGTTAACTGCGTCAAGAAGCTTTTGAACACCAACGTTCTTGTATGCAGAACCCATGAATACAGGAACTAGATCAAGTGAAATAGTTGCTTCACGAGTAACTTTACGGATAAGAGCTTCTGGGATCTCTTCTTCCATGATTGCAAGTTCAGCGATTTCGTCACTGAAGTCAGAAAGTGCGTCGATTAGTTCTTCGCGCTTCTCAGCAGCTTTGTCAGCTTCTTCAGCAGGAATTTCAACTTCAGCGATGTTTTCGCCGTTGTCACCAGAGAATTCGTAACCTTTCATTGAAACTAGGTCAACCACACCTTTAAGAGTACCTTCCGCACCGATTGGTACTTGATACATAACAGCGTTAAGACCAAGTTTTTCTTTCAACTGGCCAGCAACGATAAATGGGTTTGAACCTGTGTTGTCAAGTTTATTGATGAATGCAACACGTGGAACGCCGTAACGTTTCATCTGACGGTCAACAGTGATAGACTGAGACTGAACACCAGAAGTACCACAAAGAACTAGGATAGCACCGTCAAGAACTCGTAGTGAGCGTTCTACTTCGATTGTGAAGTCAACGTGACCAGGTGTGTCAATGATGTTGATTTCAGTAGGTAGTTTATCAGATGTTTCCCACTCACAGAAAGTACATGCTGATGTAATTGTGATACCTTTCTCTTTCTCAAGCTCCATGTGGTCCATGGTTGCGCCGACGCCGTCTTTACCGCGTACTTCGTGAATTGCGTGAATTCTACCAGTGTAAAATAGAATACGCTCAGTTAAGGTCGTTTTGCCTGAGTCAATGTGGGCAGAGATACCGATATTTCTCAAGTTGTCTAGAGGTCTAGCCATGAGTGCTGATTCCTTAGCTATCGTTAATATGTAGTTATAAATTATTTGTAAATAAAATTCAGCGACAAATGTAACGCAAAATCACTCTCTTGCAAGAAGCTAAAAATATTTTATCTATTCTCATGAGAGAAGCTTTATTTTTGTTCTGGTGAATATTGACGATCTACTCTTGTTCCCCTATGATTTTGTATGAAAAAGAAATGGAAAACTATATGTTAATTGTTATCTCGCCGGCTAAGACTTTAGACTTTGAAACAAAAGTGCCTGTTGACAAAACTTCGGACTTTGTTTTTGAGTCAGAAGCTCAAAGGTTAGTTGATATACTTTCTGAAAAAAGTGACGAAGATCTTCAAGCTTTGATGAAGCTTTCTCCTAAACTCGCAAAGCTAAATGAAGAAAGATTTAAAGATTGGTCTATGCCTTTCACTGATTCTAAGTCGAGAGCAAGTGTTTTTGCTTTTAAGGGAGATGTATACCAAGGTTTAGCTGCATATGATTTAACTGATAAAGAAATTGACTATGCTCAGAACCATTTAAGAATCTTGTCTGGTTTATATGGAGTTTTGAAGCCTTTGGATAAAATGCTGCCTTATCGCTTAGAGATGGGGACTCGCTTAGAAAATGAAAATGGCACAAACTTGTATAAATACTGGGGAAGTAAAATTTCAGAAAAATTGAATGAAGATTTTTCCTCGAATGATTTTTTAGTAAATTTGGCTTCAAATGAATATTTCAAAGCTGTCTCACTTAAAGACCTGAAGGCCAAGGTTGTGACACCTCAGTTTTTAGATGAGAAAAACGGTAAATATAAGGTGATAAGCTTTTACGCTAAAAAAGCTCGTGGCCTTATGGCGAGATGGATTATTCAGAATAAGGTTGAAAAAATGGAGAATTTAGAGGATTTTGATCTAGAAGGATATTCTTTTGATGATGAAAAGTCCTCTGAATTTGAACCAGTATTTACACGTCCGGAGAAAGTATAATGAAGAATATTGTAGCGTTAGTAGATTTCTCAGAGCTTACTAGAAAGATGTTGGACTTTGCGGCAGCTCAAGCTCTCAAGTTTGAAAGCAAGTTGATTTTACTTCATGCAGAACCAGAGAGTTCAGAAAAGCTTTATAAGAAAATTGATGCAGAAGAGCGCAATAGAAGGGCAAGGTTATTGAAGTTTGAGCACGGTGACTTAGTTGGGAAAGCTCAAGAGATGGAAAGTTTGGGTATTGATGTTCAAGCAGTGATTTTTGAGGGCATCGATGTAGAAAATGTTTTAAAAGAAATTAATAAATTTGAGCCAGATATGGTTGTGATGGGGAATCATCACCATGGTGTGATCTACAATTTGTTTAATGATTCTCTTGGAGAAGAACTGGTTGATGAATTAACCTGTCCAACGGTTCTTATTTCGTAAAGTTAACCCCCTCGTTGTCGAGGGGGCTAAAAACTTAATTATTGCTCATCAGTAACCAAGCAAGTAGAGAACCAAATAGAACTACATTGCCGATGATGATTTTCTTTTTAATTGATTTTGCTTGATCAGCGACTTGTTGGTCGAGCTCTTTTTTCTGCTCTCTTGTTAGTCCAGTTCTAGATCTTCGAGGAGCTTTCTTTTTCTTCTCTCCGCCTTCACCTTCCTCGCCGTCTTGCTCTTTTTTGGCTTTCGCAGCTAAGCTATTGAGTTTACTATTACCAGCACTCTTTTTAGCTGGTCCTTTTTTCATGCCGCCTTTTTTGAGTCCAGGTCCTTTCTTAAGTCCAGGCCCTTTCTTGAGTCCAGGTTTCTTGTCGGCGTCTTTCTTGTCGTCGGCGTCTTTTTTAGCTTCTTCTTTCTTGTCAGCGTCTTTCTTATCTTCGCCGTCTTTTTTAGCCGTACCAGGTTTTTTTAATCCAGTTCCTTTAATAGGAGTAGGCTTTTTTAGTCCAGGTTTCTTGTCAGCGTCTTTCTTGTCGTCGCCATCTTTTTTGGTTTCTTCTTCAGCTTTTTGCTTAGCTTCTTCAGCTTTTTGCTTAGCTTCTTCTTCAGCTTTTCGCTTAGCTTCTTCTTCAGCTTTTTGCTTAGCCTCTTCTTCGGCTTTTCGCTTAGCTTCTTCTTCAGCTTTTTGCTTTGCTTCTTCGATAGCTTTTTGCTTTGCTTCTTCGATAGCTTTCTGCTTTGCTTCTTCGATAGCTTTCTGTTTAGCTTCTTCGATAGCTTTCTGCTTTGCTTCTTCGATAGCTTTCTGCTTTGCTTCTTCGATAGCTTTCTGCTTAGCTTCTTCGATAGCTTTCTGTTTAGCAGCTTCGATAGCTCTTTGCTTAGCTTCTTCTTCAGCTTTTTTAGCTTCTAGTTCAGCCTTTTGTTTAGCTTCAGCAAATAGTTTTTCTTTTGCTTCTTCAATTGCTTTACGCTGCATTTCTTCAAAAGTAGCTTTCTGCTTCGCTATTTCTTCGTCAAGCTTTTGTTGAGCTTCTTGTATGGCTCTTGCCTGTATGTCTTGAATTGATGCACCGCTTAATGAAGAAGATGAATCTATGAGAGGTTGTTCAACTTCAAGTGTATGTTGTGGCTGAGGAGGAACGATAGGTTTAGCAGGTGCGGCGCCTTTGAAAGATGCTGCAGATGCATTTGGTTTGAAAATACCAGATGCTCCAGTGGCAGCACCGCCAAAAATAGAGTCTTTCACAGGCTCTGCAACTTTGAGAGAGCCAAGTCTTTTTGCTTTCGCAACACCAGGGTTTAGTATTTGAGAGCAAGCAGGAGACTTTGTTTTTCCCGCTGAACTTGCTAGGCCTGGAACTGCGTCATATATATCTGCTCGAGAGAAGGAAACCGTAATAGTTTGGTTCAATTTACCGCTATTATCAACTTGCTGCTGTTCAGCAGTTTGGTATAAGTCGATATTCGAAGTTTCTTGAACATCATCTAGGATATGTTGTTCATCTTCAAACTCAATTTTTACACCGCATCCTGGGCATTCAGCGCCAGCAGTGTCTTGGGTAATCGGAATTGGAGTATTGCACTTAGGGCAATTGAATTCAAAAGTTAACATATATCTGTACTCTTTATTTAGGCTTCACTGCAGCTGGTCATCTTACTGTAGGGGACTCTCAGTCGCTGTCTCTCATTATCTTTGTTAAGTGTTTCGGCAACTATGAAGTCTTCTTGCACTTCTACGATAACTTCAGCCTTGATTACACTATCTTCAGTATCAATTATAAAAGGACCGGTAGGATTCCCACTTGAATCCAAGTAGATTTTCTTGAAATAGGCAGAGTTTAGATCCTGAAATGGTAGATCGAGATCATCATCTTCTACTTCTTTTGGTTCTTCTATGACTTCTTTCTTTAACTTTGATGGCAAAATCATCGAAATTAACAATGGGTAGATTATTGGCAGGCAAAAGCCTAAGAGAAGATGCAAGATAGTTCCACGAGCTTTCTTCTCTGCAATAGAGGCTGACCAGCACCCACTCAAGACGCAGCAAGTTAAAATGACTGCATAAAGTAGAGCGACGTTAAAATCTACAGTTTTGATTATTTCGTCAAAATTGGGTAAATAATTATCCATATACCGACACCAGTTTCAAAGTGACTCAAAAGTTAACTCTAAGTACGAAAGTTACAAGTTATTGAGTTTTTTAATACTCAATTATGTCAAGTTTTGTCTCTTGAAAATTTCTAACAATTCTTTACCTCCTAAGAGGCCGTGAATACAAAGAAACAACAAATACGACAAAATCACCTTCAGCGCGAGGAACATTCCAAGCATGAAAAGTGAGGGGTTATTTTGCTCACTCCAAGGTAAGCAATAGACGATTATACAACTTGTTAGACAAGAAAAGAAGATTCGACTTAAGGGAATAATAATTTTTAAGAATTGGTCCTTAATATTTCGTTGAGGAGAAAGTTTTACAAGAAGTATACAGTTCATATAACTTGCCAATGTGGTAGCTAGAGCAAGGCTAGCATGGCCTAGAAAAGGAATGAGGCTGACTCCGAGTATAACATTTAGAGTTAAACAGATAATGGCAACTTTGAGTGGGGTCCTAGTGTCTTTTGAAGCATAATAGAGTGGTAGTATAACTTTTGTGGCAGCGAAAGCAGGTATGCCGGGTAAGTAATAGACTAGAGCTAGGGAACTTTGTTTTAGGCTTTCAGCGTTAAACTCACCTCTCATAAATATGACTTTGAGTATATCTAAATGATAAAGGTAAAATAATAGAGAGCACGGAAGTGTTAGGAACAAGGTTTGTCTAATAGCAAATTTAAAGGAGTTCATTAGCTCAACTTCATCATTTTCACTTATTGCTCGAGACATAAACGGTAGACATGCGACTCCAAGTGCAACACCAAATATACCTACAGGGAAATATGTTAGTCTTTCTGCATAATAGAGAGCGGATACAGCATAGTCATTTATAAAGTTTGCGATGACCCGGTCAGAAAGGACACTTAGTTGAGTGACAGATGCTCCAATTATTGCAGGGATGAAAAGTTTCTTGACGCTTAACCAAGCGGGGCTTTTAAAATTAGGCGACCAACGAAGTTTAAAATCATTCTTTTTTAGAGCTGTTGCAAGAAAAGTTAGTTGGGTGATTCCAGACAGAAGAACAGCGATGACGAGTATGAAAATTTGATTGGAGTTCTCCTCCTTATATATAAGGGGAGCAATTATACAGCCAGCAATTAAGAATAAATTAAAAAATACACTACTGATTGCAGGTAGGGTAAATGACTTTTTTAGGTTTAAGACTCCGGAGATAAGTGCGCTTAAACAAATAAAGATCATGTAGGGCATAAGAAACGCAGTTAAATACGAGATTTCTTTAAGGTTGCCCTGGCTGACAAATGTTATGCCTGCAGCAATAGCAATGGCAAGCAATGTTAAGGCCGTTGTAACAAGAAGGGTGATAGATAATATGTTTGACGCAAAGTTGTTTGCTTCTTTTTGATCATCTAGTTTATCACTTAAGAGTGGGATGAATGATGCAGTTAAAGCACCTTCGCCAAATATTCTTCGGGATAAATTTGGGAAAGTAAGAGCCGTGAGAAATGCAGAGATGTTTGCCCCGGTTCCAAAGTACTGAGCAAAGAGTATATCTCTGAGGAGTCCACTAAGGCGACTAATGAAGTTGCCGATAGCAGTTTTGATTGCTGATGATGAAACGTTTTCTTTTTTACTACCCATTAATAAGTTGCTTGAGTGAGTTAAGATAAGTTTGGACGTTATCGTCTCCTTCTCTCGGGGCCCAAGTTGCAAAGCATTTATCATCTAGTGGGATATATGGACCACTTTTGACTTCAGAGATGATAGTTCCTTCTTCTAGACAAATGATAGAGTGCCAAGTAAGAGGAGGGAACTCGATGATAGGGTTTAAAGGATTTATTATTTGCGTGTCAATTACTGTTCCGTCTTGCTCAAAAGTGAAACAAGCACATTTACCTTTAATTAAGTGAATGAGTTCCTTTTTTTCTTTCTCAGGGTGAAAGTGAGGACAAATATAAGTTTCAGGCTCTAGAGCTATGAGTAAACGCTGAATGGGGTCGTTAAGGTCTTCATGAATGTTTAAGTGACTGCGTTTTCTAGGAGAAGCTTTGGCGTCTTTGGAAAGTTGATCAAGCGTTGCTTCTAAGTACTTTTTCATGAGCCCATTCTTTTATATTAAGGTTAGAGAAAGATTATACTTTATCTTTTAACGCTTGTCTTAGGATGTGGGCAAAAAAAAGAGCACGAATGTTCGTGCTCTAAGAAAGTATATAGATGACTTTTAGTAAGCTAAAGTAAACTTGTTACTCATTTGCTTAAACAGAACATCTCTTTTGCGTCTAGCTTCTGTTAGACACTTAGTCTTTAGAGACTTTCTAACTCTCTGTTTGGTAACCGGAGTAGGATACACTGTGTAGTGTACGAACCAAGTTCCGTTATTATTCCACAGGTGATGATTAGGATTCTCTTCGTCCGTTCTTATAGCTAAAACGACACTTTTGTTCTTAGTCATTTGCGTTCTCCAAAAATTAACTGTCTTCGCTGTGCATTAAGGATGGAAAGTTAGGCGGTCTTTCTCTCCGAAATGTCAAAAAGATTTAATTTTGACAGTCGAATTTAATAAATTTTATAGGATATCTCCTAAGGGCATTATTAAATGTCGCACAAATATATTCCTTGTAGTAAGTCTGTCAATTGTAGAAAAGTGTTTTAATAATGTTTTAAAAAGTGACAAGCTCGAATAATGCTTAAGGACGCTTGGAGAGAGTGAAAAATGCTTCAAAACAGGCTTTTTTGTCAATTATTTATGAATTTTGTCATATTTAGCCTTATTTAAGCTTGCGCCGTGCTTGAAAAACAAGATGGATTCAGGTAAAATCTATTAGGTTACATACAGATAACCCTTTGAATAATAACATGAATACTATTAATGGAGAGAGTATCCCATGGCTGAAGTTGCATACTGCGTCAAATGCAAGGCAAAGAACGAAATGAAGAATGGTAAAGAAGTTAAAATGAAAAATGGGCGTCCAGCTCTCAAAGGTGAGTGCTCTGTTTGTGGTACTGGAATGTATAAGATTCTATCTTCTAAGAAGTAAGTACAACCTTATATCATTTTCTCAGGTCGGTGTTTTTTTTACCCGGCCTGATTTTTTTTGCCCAGATTCGATAGTCCAAAACTTTAGGAAACCAATTTGTCTGAATTAATCAAAGCATTTTTTCTTGGTGTGATTCAGGGATTTGCGGAGTTCCTACCAATTAGTAGTTCTGGGCATTTAGTAATTTTCAGTAAAATTTTCAGTTATGAAAATGCCGGGCTGATGATGAACACCTTTGTTCACTTTGGAACCCTCATGGCAATTTTCATAGTTTTTCGGAAAGACATAAAAGAAATGCTTTTGTCTTTACCGCAGGTTTTTAGTTTTATTTCTACTGGAGCAAAAGTAGAGAAAGAAGAAGATAAACCTATCGCTTTAGCTTTCTTTGTTGTGCTTGGATCTATCCCAGCAGCGGTAATTGGCCTTTTATTTAAACATCACTTTGAAAAGATGCATGACGTCTTAGCGCCCACTTGTTTAGCATTGATTTTTACTGCATGTTTTTTGTGGTCCTCAAAATTTGCCAAAGAGAATACAAATCTTTATTTCATGACGGGGCTACAAGCTTTTATAATAGGTATGGCACAGGCATTTGCTATCATTCCAGGGATTTCGCGTTCAGGAGCAACTATAGTTCTGGCTCTTTGGTTGGGATTAACGAAAGATTTGTCAGCGAGATACTCATTTTTACTTTCTATTCCGGTAGTTTTAGGTGCGAGCTTGCTTGAGATGTACGGCGCATTTAAAAATAGTGGTGCCATTTTTTCTGGAGATCAATGGCTTGAGCTTTTAGTCGGGACGGTTGCTGCAGCGGTATCTGGTTATATAGCGATCAAGTGGATGCTTAAGCTTTTGAAAAATGACAAGTTTAGCTACTTTGCAGTTTACTGTGCTGTAATGGGAGTAGGCATTCTGGTCTTAAACTGGTTAAAACCAGAATGGTTTATCTAAACTTCAAATAAGCCTGCGGCTCCCATACCACCACCTATACACATAGTTACTAAGGCTAAGCCACCACCTCTTTTTTGAGCTTCATGTATGGCTGAAACTGTCAATTTCGCACCAGTACAACCAAGTGGGTGACCTAAGGCTATAGCTCCACCGTTTGGATTGACTATGTCTTTATTGAGCTCTAAGTCTCGCATAACAGCAATACTTTGTGTCGCAAATGCTTCGTTGAGTTCTATAACATTCAGATCAGAAATCTTTTTATTGGCTTTCTTCATTAACTTTGGAACAGCAAATGATGGACCAATACCCATAACCTCAGGAGGGACTCCAGCAACTTGGAAACCTCTGAAGGTTGCCATGATTGGTAAGCCATGACTTTCTGCAAACTCTCTAGAGGTAACTAGTACGGCTGCAGCACCATCACTTACTTGACTTGAGTTGCCAGCAGTAGATACACCACCTTTAGGATTAAAAGCAGGGCGAAGTTTACCTAGACCTTCAAGCGTACTGTTAGGGCGAGGTCCTTCGTCAGTATCAAATGACTTTTCGAGAATCTTTACTTTTCCATCAGCACCAAGTTTTCTGGATTTAACCGTGATGGGAGTTATCTCATCTTTAAATCTACCAGAAGCTATTGCAGCTCCGGCTTTTTGGTTACTTTCTAAAGCGAACTGGTCACACTCTGTTCGAGAGATGCCATACTGCTTAGCAACATTTTCTGAAGTTACCCCCATACTTAGGTAACAGTTTGGTGACTCCGCATATAACTCTGCATCCGGGTGCATGCGGCCAGTGAGGAAATTGACCATACTCATGGATTCAACACCACCTGCTATTATGGCATCGGCTCCACCTGCAACAATTCGTTCGCAGGCAAGAGCGATAGACTGTAGTCCAGATGAACAAAACCTGTTTATTGTCATACCAGGTACTGAAACAGGGAAGCCTGCTTTTAAAAGAGCTATTCTTCCCAAGTTCATGCCTTGTTCATCTTGAGGCATAGCACAACCGACAATTATATCTTCTAAAACTTCTGGATCAATTTTTGAATCTTCTATACATGATTTAAGTACGGTAGCCATTAATTCATCAGGTCTTGTGTTCGTTAAAGAACCTTTAAAGGCTTTGCCGATCGCTGTTCTGGTACAGCTTACGATAACTGCTTCTCTCACGGTGATCTCCTAATTTCTTAATGGTTTGCCATTTTTAAGTGTATACTGAATTCTTTCTTGAGTTTTAGGCTCTTGAAGTAATTCAAAGAAAGCTTGTAGTTCTAAGTCGAGTAGATACTTAGCAGGAACATGGGTATTTGCATCGACTTCACCACCACACATCACGTAGGCGATTTTTCCGGCGATGAGTGCATCATGTTCAGAGATAAAGTTTGATTGCGCCATGATATTTAGTCGAGCACGTATTTCCGTCAAGGCAGGTAAACCTCCAACTCGTATGACTTCGTGCTCAGTAGGCGGGATATAGCCTTGGTCAGCCAGTAGCTTGGCACGTTGAACAGCATCAGAAAGAAGAGTTTCCTTATTTTTGGAAATACCGTCCATATCTCCACCAAAACCAAGAGTCGGCATTTCATATGCACTGCCAGTTACTTTCGCCATAGCGATAGTTTGGAAGAGCTCAAAGAGAGGTTCAAAAAGATCACCTTTTGGTCCGGCTTTTATATTTGCAATTCTGGCAAATTCTTTACAACCACCACCCGCCGGAAGTATACCGACACCAGCTTCGACTAGTCCCATCCAAGTATTTGGCGCAGACTGTCTAGCGTCACAGTGCATGGCGACTTCGCAGCCACCACCAAAAGTGTAGCCTGTGAGAGCAGAGACAACTGGAATTGAACTATGACGAATGGTCATGCTCATTGATTGGAAGTTTTGAATTGCTTTCTTGAGGGTATTCATGTCGCCAGTTTGAGCAGCACCAATCATTTCAGTTAAGTCAGCACCAACGGAGAATGTATCAATTTGCGTACCTATAACGACAGCTTTAAACTTTTCCTGAGCTTTATCAACAGCATTGGTCAATGCTTCGACAACTCTCATACTAAAAGCATTTTGTTTTCCATGAAGCTCAATAAAGAGTATGTCGTCTTCAAGAGCGATCTCACTTAAAGAGTCATTTCCACCAATAACAGTCTTATCTGTTTTCTTCGCTTCAAGGTTAAAGTCTCCGAATCGTTTTGGCACTTCTACATATGATTTACCAGCAGCAGACCAAGAAGACTGACTATCTTTATTTAATTGATAGATACTTTCTTTCCCGGAATCCACTAATGAAGTTATGAATGGTGGAATAGGTAAGCCTATCTCATCCATATGGGCTTTTGCAGAGTTTAGACCTATAGCATCTAGTGTCGTAAATGGGCCGATCTCGTGGTTGTAACCCCAGTTCATCGCTCGATCAATGTTGACTGGTGTAGAGGCTATTTCAGGAATTCTAAATGCCGCATAGTTGCCAGAGGTAACTAAGTAGTCTTTAGCAAATTTACCTGCAGGTGAGTCCGAGTTACAAAGCGTATTTACTCTTTCTCTAGTACAGGAGATTCTTTTAACTTCTTTGAGTATCGGTAAGTCTACTGACTTTGGAGCTTCATACTCAAAAGTCTCAATATTTAGAGTAAGAATGCCAGATTTGTCTTTCTTGTAGAAGCCTTGGCCCGCCTTACTACCCACTAGGCCTTTCTCAACCATCGTCTTGATGAAGTCTGGTACTTTGAGTAGTTCTCTAAATTCATCTTTCGGTAGCATTTGGTGCATATTTTCGATGACATGGCAGATAGTGTCTATGCCTATCATGTCTAGTAGTCGAAAGACGGCGGTTTTAGGTCTGCCACAAGGCTTTCCTGCTATGGCGTCAACTTCAGAGATAGTTAGGTTGTGTTTTTGCATCGCATTTATCGCAGCTAAGAAGTCGAAACACCCAATGCGGTTTGCGATAAAGTTTGGTGTATCTAGGCACTCAACAACACCTTTACCAAGGCGATGTTCTAAAAGGTAATTAACAGATGCGAAAAGGTCTTTGTCTGTTTCGGGTCCACAGACCGTTTCTATAAGGTGCATAAAACGAGGAGGGTTGAAAAAGTGAGTGACCATAAACTTCTTGCGGAAGGCGTCACTTCTATCAGCGGTCAATAGTTTTAAGGGAATGCCTGACGTGTTTGAGCTGATGACTTTAACTTTTTCTTGAATAGCATCGATTCGCTCAAAAAGGTTTTGCTTAATCTTTACATTTTCAGGGACAACCTCAATAATCCAATCGACATTTTTGAGTTGATCAAAGTCATCTTCTAGGTTACCAGGCTTTATGAGTTGAGCAAACTTCTTATCGTAAAAGCCACAGATCCTAGATTTGATTTGTTTTTGAATTGCTCCAGCAGCGATACTACTTCGCTGTCTCGGGTCTTTGCTGTCTTTGGCACTTTCAGGAACTATGTCGAGTAGGTGAGTGGGGATGCCTGCGTTGGCGAGGTGTGCGGCTATGCCACTTCCCATTATGCCAGCGCCAATGACGGCGGCTTTACGGATAATTAATTGCTTCATTTGACCCTCCGAGCTAAAAAATTAAAAACAAAAAATGCTTATAAATTTATTATAGTCTGTCGAGAGGGCAAAATTAAGAGTCTTGCTATGAAAAGTTTTTAATTGTGCTCAGATCGTACTCAAAAAACTTCTGTAATTATTTTTTCTTGACGATAGAAATGTGGTATGTGACCTTTTTGTCAGGTGTGTCTGTCTTAACATAGGTGTTCGGCTGAGGTAGTTCTCGTGATACAAGCGAACAGCCTGATTTGTTAAGTGAATTCACTTTATTGATAAGCTCAGCCTGAGTTAAAGTTAGTTTTAGCTCTATGGAGTCTTTCGCCAACATTTCTTCAGTTACTTTAGAAGATAGAAGTTCACTGACTTTGGCGAAGTCTTGACATAACCAAACATGTTTTACTTCATTTTCGATAGTGATCGTTGAAAGCTTTGTTGGTGTTTCTCCATTGGCTCCGACAAAGCTAAAGTCCTTAGAAGAGATTTCTGTTGAAGGAAGTTTTTCCGAGTCAGGCGTTATGGCAGGAGCTTTTGTTTCGCGTATAACGGCATTTTTCGATTGGGTTATTTCTGGTTTGACATCAGTTTTGTTTTGGGCCGTATTAGTTTGACTCTCAGTATTTTGAGTAGTGAAATAGTTAATCGCAAAAGCTGTTATAAGAATTGCCGCAATCTTGAGAATGTGTGTCATGAATGGGATAGGCGCCTTAGAAGTTTTAGCAGTCTTCAAGATCTTATCTTTAAGGTCTGCTGAAGGAGCCTCAGATAGAAGTACGTTTTTTAGACTATCTTCTATTACAGATATATTCTTCAATTCACTTTGGCACATGGAGCAACTGTCTATGTGTTTGGATAAGTCTTTGCTAGAAGCACCATCATGCCAGGCGCTCAGTTCTTCAAAATCTGGGCAGTTAGTACTCATATTAAATTCTCATTCTTTAGTCTATTTCTCAGTTCTTCTCGGCCTCTAGCTATGCGGGACTTTACAGTGCCAATTTTGCAATCAAGCAAGTTGGCTATGTCTTCGTAGCTGTAACCTTCTAAATTTCTTAAAACCAAAACTTCTCGGTATAGAGGTGATATAGCATCTAGGTGTTTATAAACGCCTTTTTCCAGTTCATTGTAAGATGTTCCTCGTTGAGGATTCATCTCTTTTCCTGGTAAGGTCATGCCTATATTGCCAGTGTCATCTCCAGATAGCGGTGCATCTATACTTAGACTTTTTTTTGCTCCACGTCGCTTGTTCCACCTATACTTATTTTTAGAATAGTTAGAAACGATTCTGTACATCCAAGTCGTGAACTTAGAATCACCGCGAAACTCATGAAGGACTCGATGAATTTTTGCGAATGAATCTTGAACGACCTCTTCTGCGTCTTCGTTACTTCTCAGTATGCCATGAGCTATTTGGTAAGCTTTGACAAAGTGACGTTCAACGAGAGTATCAAAAGAAGTCTCACTTCCTTTTTTAAATGAAGCAATCAGTTCGTTGTCTGTTACATCGCTATTTTTATCTAGAGACATCTATTTCCAAAAAAGGTTCCAAAAATTTTATTTTTCTTTGCCAAGTTCTAACGATCTGGCAACCGCAGCGTCGACTGCAGAAGAAATAAGGTCTCTAAAGTTATTTGCTTTTAAATCCTGTAAAGCAGCATAAGTAGTCCCGTTTGGAGAGGTTACGGCATTTCGTAACTCATCGGGAGTTCCCATCTTTTTAGCGACCATTTCAGCAGCACCGGCAACAGTATGAACCGCTAAATCCAAAGAAGTTTCATAGTTTAGGCCATTTTTTTCACCAGCAAGGGCTAAAGACTCGATAAACTCGAAGACATAAGCAGGCCCACTACCACTAACACCAGTGACTGCATCTATATCTTTTTCTTCGACAGCTTTTATTATTCCAGCACAACCAAAGATGTCTTCGACAGCTTTTTTATCGCTTTCGCTAACTTCACTTGAAGAGCAATATGCTGAAGCACCCATGCCGACCATAAGAGGTGTGTTTGGCATGACTCGAGTGATCTTTTTAGATTTTAAAGATTTTACGATAGAGGAAATTTTAAGACCTGCAGCAATAGAAATGATATGCTTGTCTTTAGGAATATCTAGGTCAGCTCCCACCAGCTCAAACATCTGAGGTTTGACGGCAAAGACAACGATGTCAGATTCAGAAATAACTCTTTGATTGTCAGTACATGTTTCTGCACCGCATTTTTCTTTGAAGTGCTTTAGAGACTCTTCAGAAATATCAGAGGCGATGATTTGATTTGAGGAATAAACTTTTTGATTGACAATTCCGGCTGCTATGGCTGTCGCCATTTTCCCAGAACCAATAAAACCGATTTTGAACTTACTCATTTTTTTACCACTTAAAATTGCGATGTTAGAATTTTGTATTTAGCAATTAACTTTAAGGGCAAGAAAAATCAATTCATCTGTTGCTTCAATCTTACCGCAATTGTAAAAGCTTAGTACGATATTTACGTCTTAAAGTATCTATAGTCTCATTATTTATTGAAAGCTTTTTGGTCTTGGATAAGGAGACGAGGGCATCTAACACAGTTGAAGGAGTTTCATCTATTTCCAGTTGCTCCAATTCAGTAAGGTACTGCAATTGATCCATGTGAAAGACTCGACTACCTCTTATAGAAAGAACTTTTATAGGTCGATCTTTTAAACTGTTTATATTCTTAATTGGTGTGAATGAGAGGTTCGCACTTTCTAGAGGCATGGTCTTTAAAATCCGAATATCTTGAACAGATGTATCATTTAAAGAAATAGAGCGAATCGGTAAATAGATAAGAGATTTGATGTTTTTGATCGGCCAACTGCCTTGCATGTTTAGTCGTAGTTTTCCGTCTGCATCAAAGAGTGTAGTGAAGTTAAATTTATGATCGCCAGGATTTAAAGCTTCTAGAGCTTTTCCCGCTAAAGAGATTTTTTTTGTAATAGGTTTGTCAGAGGTATTTATAAAGGTGAACAGCCCAATAGTTATGTAATCTTGTTGATCAATAGCATGTAGTTTTTGGATAAGACTGAGAACTTCAGACTCTTGTAGATTCGCAAAGTCTTTGCTGTAAGTATTGGTAATGTCTAAATAATCCTTGGCAATTTTTAGCTGAGACTTACTAAATGCGTCTTTAGCCTTATCGAAAGATTGGTGTAAAAAATGGAGTTTTCCTAGCTCAACCCACGCTTGATCATAGTCAGAGTCTAGTTCAGTACAGAGTTGAGCCGCCTTGAGCGCTTGAGTAAATTGCAGCGCGTAAGCATGGTCTTTTACTTCAGTGAATATTTTGGGTGCCGCGAGTTGGCTTATTTTAATTCTTTCTTGTTTCTCTGTTTCAAGTTTAGAGACTGTGTTGAGAACTAGAGATTGATTTTTTTGGAGTTTAACGACGAAGACTACCGAGAGAAAGAAACCTAGAAAAACTAGAGCGGCTATACTTTTGTGTCTAGAGATAAGTAGCTTGAGTTCTTTGAGGAGGCTAGCATCTTCAGCAGTAGTTGAGAAACCACTTGTGTAAGCATTTATATCATTGATGAGTGCATCTACATTTTGATAACGCTTTTCAGGTTTAACAGCCATAGCTTTCAAACAAACAGCTTCAAGAGCGTTAGGTATATTCTTCTCAGGTGCTCTTTTTTGCAGCGGAATTAAGTTTCCCTGTATCGTATTTTTACAGAGCTCTTCTATGTCTTCATCTTCATAAGGCTTTTGCAATGTAAGGATGTTATAAAGAATAGCCCCAAGCGAGTAAACGTCGGTGAGCTTTGTTTTTTCCTGATTTTTGCCCATAGCTTGTTCGGGAGCCATGAAGCCGGGAGTTCCTTTTATGTAGCCATCTAAAGTCAGGTCAACACTGTTTATGACTTCATTTAGAATGTACTCTTCATCGAAAGGATCATGGAGGATTTTGGCAAGACCCCAGTCAACGATAAGGACTTCACCATAGTCACTCACTTGGATGTTGTCGGGTTTCATGTCTAAGTGAATTACATCTTTCGAGTGGGCGTAGGCAATGGCTTCACAAGTTTTTGTAAAAATTTTAAGAAGTTCAGAAAGAGGATATTTTTTTAGGTAAGTTTCATCTTTATCCGCGAGTTTATTCAGAATCTTTTTAAGATTCTCGCCCTGGATGAGTTTCATGGTAAAGTAGGGCTCACCATTTTCATTTATACCTATATCGTGAACAGGGACAATATTTGGATGCTGAAGTAGGGCAGTAATTCTGGCTTCATAAACAAAACGCTCAGCCGCCTTATTTTTATCGTCACCTTTGTTTTTTGCTTTGATAACAGCCATGGCAAGAGTTCGAGTGGTGTCAGTATCTTCTATTTCTAGAATCTCTTTCATACCTCCTTCATCAACTTTTCCTACAACGGAGTATTTTCCTGCCGGTTGAGTACTTAGAGAGAGTCCACCAATATTGGTGACATCTTCCATTTCAACTTCATCAAATAAACTTGCAAAACCGTCTACAGTTTCGCTGAAGTTATCTTCAAAGTCAGTATTGTTATCTTCGTCGCTCATGAGCATAACTTATGTTGTATTGTTGAAAGGAGCAAAGGCAGAGACCGTTCTCTTTTGTTCTTTTTTGAATTTTATCTGACAGTTATGATTATAGTAAGACGTACTTTACTTGAGATTTATGTTCATTAGTTAAATGAGCATTAGGACTTTATTAATTTAGTTTTTAGTATTATTTTGAAATAAAAATAATTATTTAATTTAACAGAATTAAACTAAAAATTCACATCGCGTGTGTATGAAGATGGATATAATTAATAAAAAACAATTAGGAATTATTTATGGATAGACGTTCATTATTTAAGGCAGCAGGTAGCTCGTTAGCACTTGGTGCAGTTTCGTGTACAGCGGTTGGTGCTTCTTCATCGACTAAAAAGTTTCCTTTCAAAAAGTCTTTTACTTCTTGGTGTTATAATGGACACTGGACAATTGACGAGCAGATCGCCGCAGCGAAGAAGCTTGGTTGTGATGGTCTTGAGTTAGTTGATAATAAACACTGGGATAAACTCAAAGCTGCTGGTTTAGAGTGTTCACTAACGAGGTCTCACGGTTTTGTTAAGGGTATGAATAATCCAGTTTTTCATGCTGAGAATATTCAGAAAATGAAAGAGCAGATAGATCAAAGTAAAAAGTATAACTTCCCTAGCGTCATTACATTTGTAGGGTTTGCAGACACGACTTCGGTTGGTGGTAGTAAAATTGATCCTGAAGAGGGGATCAAAAACTGTATAGAAGGCTATAAAAAAATCATCGGTTATGCAGAGAAGCAGGGCGTAACTTTGCAGATGGAAGTTTTAAACTCTCGAGTTTCGACAAAGATGAAAGGCCATCCTGGATTTGCTGGAGATAAGGTTGAGTACTGCGGTGAAATAATTCGAGCGATTGGTTCAGAAAGATTAAAGATCTTGTTCGATGTTTACCACGTTCAGGTTATGCAAGGAGACTTGATCACTCGAATTGAACAGAATATGGACATCATCGGTCATGTACATACTGCAGGTTGTCCAGGAAGAAATGAGCTAGATAATACTCAAGAGATAAACTACCCAGCTGTTATGAAGAAGTTACACGACTTGGGTTTCGATAAGTATGTAACTCATGAGTTTATTCCTACAAGAGACCCGTTTGCAGGCCTCGTAGAAGCTTTTGACGTCTGTTCTATCTAGTCGAAGTACTCGTCAGACTCATCAAACGCAGGGACTGGTATGTTAACTATTTTTAAGTTACCTACAGCTCTGTGTCTACATCCCGGTTTGATCATGATTGTTGTCATAGGTTCAACCGGGACTTTTTCTCCATCAAGTTCAAGGTAACCTTCACCTTCTAGAATGAGATAGATCTCGGTCATTTTTTTATGATAGTGAGTTTTGGCTTCTTTAGATATCTCGACGATGTGGATCGAGGCAGCAGAACCTTCTTTAGCGAATGCTCGTTTAGTAGTTCCGCATGGACACATTGTTGCTTCTATATCATTTAATTTTGCTATTTCGTAATTTTTCATATTCTTGTTCCTAAATTCATTTTTTAGTAATATATGCCTATTTTTAATGCATGCAACTTTTTGGTGTATATTAGTGCAGATAACTAAATAATGATGTTTAATTTTAAGTGATTTTATAAAAGTGGGCAAGTCGTACTGTTTTACACTCTATAACTCAGTATTTAAACACAGGATTTACCATGAAGATAAAACACTCAGTCACTTTTTTTATATTATTCACCATGACTCTCAGCTCTTGGGCTCAATCAGAGCTTTTAAAGACTTCAAAAGGGAAATTAATTTTTGAAACTAGCTTTGATCAAGATTTGCCGAAGAAGATTTCTAAAGTGAAATATGGGTGGTGGAAAATAGAAAATGGTGTTTTGAAAGGTAAAGAGCTTAAAGAGAATAAACACATGGCCGCTTGGGAGTTGACTCAAGTGATGCACAATCCGATTATCGAATTTAAGTTTCGATTGGTTGGAGATGGAAAAAATCTTAGTTTCTTGGTGAACGTCAAGAAAGGCGCATTAGGAAGTCGAGTAGGGCACCTTTGGTGGTTGTCGGCATTTTCCGAGAATATGAATTTTGTAAAGTCTGGAGACAAGAAGAATCCTAAGAAAGACCCCAAAAAGGTTTTGATGAGAAAGCCTTATAAAACAGCAAGTAATAAATGGTACGCCGTTAAGATCGTAAATGTTGGTGATAAGGTCGCCATTTCAATAGATGGTCAGGAGTTATCTGGTGAGGATGAAATATTCAAAGCTGTTAAAGATAAGTTTTTAGTGAGATGTAACGGTGATGGTCTAGAGATAGACGATTTAAAGATCTGGGAAGCGGCAGAATAGTTTAGCGGCGCTTTCTTTGTGGACGGGAAGCTTTTGTTGGTTTTCCGTTCTTACCTTGAGGCTTACCACTTTTACCCTGAGGTTTTCCATTCTTTCCTTGAGACTTAGAGTTGCCTCGATGGTTTTGGCTTTTTTTAGAAGAAGCTTCTTTTTGGCGAAACGGTTTAGTACTTCTTCTTGGTTTAAATGCTTTTTTATTAGAGTCTGTAGAAGCTTCTTGAGTTTTACTTGAGTCAGAGATCATGTCATTTATTTCAGCCATCTCAACAGGAGTTAGGTTTCGCCAACTTCCTGGTTTGAGTTTTGCTAACTCGACATTCATGATTCTCGTACGTTTCAAAATAGTGACTCGGTAACCGAGATACTCACACATACGGCGGATCTGACGGTTAAGGCCTTGAGTTAGTACTATTTTAAAGGTGTTCTTGCCCATTTTAACGACGGTACACTTTTTCGTGACCGTATCGAGGATGGGAATCCCATTCGACATTTTGCGAACAAATTCCTCATTAATAGGCTTATCAACAGCGACGATATATTCTTTCTCGTGGGCATTCCCCGCGCGAAGAATCTTATTGACGATGTCACCGTCATTTGTCATGAAAATGAGGCCTTGAGAGAATTTATCTAAACGACCAATTGGGAATATTTTTTCGTGGTAATTGATAAAGTCAACGATGTTTCCTTTAACACTTCCTTCAGTCGTACAGGTTATGCCTTCAGGCTTATTGAACGCTAAGTAAACACGACCCTTTTGAGTCTTTGCTTTGATGTGTTGACCGTCGACTTCGACAAATTCATTTCCTTGCAGCATTTGTCCACTAACACAGGTTTTGCCATTGACCTTTACACGACCAAGCTCGATAAGCTTGTCAGCTTCTCTTCTGGAGCAAAAGCCAGAACTGCTGATAAATTTATTGAGTCTTGTTGGTTCCACGGTAATCCTGTTTAGGTGTCATTCTTTAAAATCTCAACATAATACTGCGGGAAGTACTTTTGACCAGTAACAAAGAAGCTTTAGTTATGAACAGTTAAAGTTATTTGAGAATTGTGGGTGGTTTCTTTATCGAGTTTGATAACGCCAGCTTTATCTTTAAAGTTGTTGTTATGATCCACGTAGTCACCAAGACCGTTCCATGGTTCCATGCACAAAAAGTTTGCCCCAGTTTGTCCCCAAAGCGTTAAGTGAGGAAAGCCTTCAAAACTCAGATCGAGTGATTTCGGTGAATGTATATGTCGAAGTGAAATACTTTTATGTGGGTAATCTTTTAAGACTATAGCGCGCTCTTCAAAGCTTTGGTTTGATAAGGAGTAAGTCTTATTCTCGGCAATAGGTAACTCAGAGTTAGTTGTTTCGAGTAGGCCGTCAACTGTGACAGGAACTCGATTGAGAGATTCATCTTTAGGGAATGCTAGATAGTAATTCTCTATTGAATCGTTTGGAGCCCAGTTTAGTGCAAACCCAGGGTGCCAACCATGAGAGAAGTAGAGGCGTTTTGAATCTAAGTTTGTAACTTTGAAGTCTATGATTAAACCATTTCCTGTCAGTGTATAAGTTACCGTAAACTGAAACTTAAATGGGTAATGTTGAAGAGACTTAGTAGAGTGTGTGAGTTCAAAGGAAATAGAATTTAAGCTTTGGGAATTAACTGAAAATTCAGAGTTCGCCGCAAATCCATGGACTTGCATATAGTATTGATGCTTTTCATGGTAGAAGTAATTATCCTTCAAAAATCCGCAAATTGGAAACATGAGAGGCGCACGGCCGGGCCAGTGGTCACTTTCACCTTGCCAGATATACTGTCCGCCTTGTTGATCTTGAAGGCTTATAAGTTCGGCACCTTTAGTCGAAAATTCAGCAAGCAATGACTTTGACTCAATGATCATTGCGGATTCCTTAAAACGACGACGCGGCGATTCGCAGTGTCGGCGACATAAATAGTGCCTTTATCGTCTATTCCTAAACCCCAAGGGTTATTGAAACAGTTGAGCTCTGTGCCTGGCCTACCAAAAGTTCCGAGGATAGTTCCGTCTAAAGTAGTTCTCGTTAATTTACAATTGGCATACTCTATGATCCAAAGTTTGCCATCTGGAGCCAAGTCTATATCATATGGCAGATAGAATGGAATTTTTTGGTCACCATTTTTAAGAATAGAAAGGAACTTACCGTTGTCATCAAAAATCTGAATCCGATTGTTTACCGCATCTGCCACGTAAAGTTTGCCGTCAGTCCAGACCATATCTGAAGCTCGCTGCATATCACCAGGTTTTACTCCGCTTTTGCCGAAGCTTACTAGGAACTTGCCATCCTTTGTAAATTTCTGGACACGGTCGTTGAAACCGTATTCACAAACATAGATGTTTTGTTGGTCATCTAGAGTTATGCCAACTGGGCTATAAAATTGACCGGGTTTATCACCGCGACTACCAAAACGATAAGCTTCGGTGCCATCTTCATTAAATACAACTACTCGAGCAAAGTGAGTATCTGCCACGGCTATTTTTCCATCTGGAAAGACAGTTACTCCTTCAGGATGACCAAGGTGAGTCTCTGGCATATTCCATTGCCTTTTGAGTTTGCCATCTTGATTGTAAACTAAGACTCGCCCTGCATCATCGAGAACTATGACTTCTTCATTGTTTCCGCATGTTATAGCTCTTGGGCCAGGCAGTCTCTGTCCAGATGCAGGGATATTCCAAGAAGTTAACTCAGAGAATGTAATAGAGTCTTGAGTTTTATTACACGAAGAAAGGATTAAGAGAAAAATAAACAGCAGGGAAACTTTCATACCTTTGGAAATATTATCTGAAGCTCGATGGTAAATAGTTCTCGATTCTTTGCTGTTTGAGAGTGTGGATCGGTAGTGGATGCCGAAAAATGTCGTTTTCTCTATTGTGAATTCAGCCGACTCATCTGCTTGAAGAGATACGTCTTCTGGGCGGAAGAAACCTGTTTTTTGAGTAAAGGGATTAGATTCTTCGAACCAATTCCCGGGGCCGAGTAAGTTGGCTATTTCTTTTGAACTGGGCTTTTTATAGACCTCATCAACTTTATCGTGAGCGAGAACTTCACCATCTTTTAGACAGACGACCTGATCAGCATACGCCAAAACTTCAGAAGGAAGGTGTGTTGAGAATATCAAAGAACCATTGATCTTTTTTAGGTGATCAAGAATAAAGTCCCAATACTTTTCTTTGCGCGACTGATCGACATTTGCCAAAGGTTCGTCCATCACGAGAATTGGTGAGTGAGTTGCCAACGCTCTGGCGATACTTAGTCTTGAGCATTCGCCTTGTGATAAAAACTCGGGATACTCATGAGCTCTCGGAGTTAAATCAAAAGCTTCTAAAAAATCACCTGTAGTTAAGGCGCTATGATCGGGAATGACTTCTGAAATGTGTTTTTCTGTAGTCATGTGTGACCAAAGACCAAAATCTTGTGGAACTATGTAGTAAGGACAAGGGCCGAGCTCGCCTAAAAACTCTACAGAACCTTTATCTGGGAGTTCCATTTTACTAAGAAGATTTAGAATGGATGTTTTACCTGCACCACTTTCACCAATGATGGCAGTGATCCCGCTTGAAAATGTTATGCTGAGTTTATCGAGCCTAACTTGCCTGAAACCAGTTTTGGTAACGTCAGCTAGTTCCCAGATGTTTTCTTTATTTTGCATAAAATTCCAATACGAGAGATGAATAAGACCAGAGCCAAAATAATCGGGGGGACCAAAACTGCAATGACTACAGTGGCGGAAAGTTTTTCGTTTTCATTGTAGTGCATCAGATTGTAGAGGCGAGGAAAGATTCCCGGCAAAGAGGTTGGTGCTAAGAGAGTGTTCAAAGTTATATCAAACCAGAGTATGCAAAAGAGTGGGAAATGAGCAAGAATAGTGGGTAAGTGGTAGAGCTTCCAGTTTAACTTTTCTTTGTTGCTCAATAGATGGGCACTGGTTAACGAACTTTGTTGAATTGAGTTTTTGATAAAGATACGAACAACTATGGCTAAAGGGAAGATATAGATGATTTGAGCTAGAGTCAGAGGTAGGATGGAGTGAGCGAGACTTTGCAAGAATGTTATCTGGAAGAACGCTAAAATAAGCAGTCCTAAAATAAGTGTGCCGCATAAACCAGGTGCGATGAAGAAAGGGATAAACTTTGGTAAAGAGCTAACAACTAAGTGACTTAAAAATGCGACACAAAGTGTGGATACTATGGCAAAAATGATCGAGTTAAAAGTTTCTTGAAGCATCCAGTTTGTTTGAAGAATCTCATAGAATCCTCCCCAAGCACCTTTTATGACAATTAGATAAGGAACGATAAAGCTCGTTAGTAATAAAAGAGTCAGAATGATATAAGCAAAGCTTTGATTTGGACTTCTTGCTAAAGTTATTTTTTGAGTTTGAGGAGTATGGATTCTAATTAAAATGAATATTGCGAAAAGGGAGGTAGTAAGAGGTGCTGAGACCATTTTTATACTGCCAATAATAGTATGCGATAAACCGCCGGCATGAGCGTTAAATACATCAATAGTCCAGTGTCGAATACGCATGAGAGATGCTATTTCATACTCATGAAAGATGATTAGCCCAGCTAGGGTGGTAGCAACGAAAAGTGCAGCGTTTCTTTTGATGAATGATAAGCTTGAGTTTGGCTTGAGCTTATCACAGAGAATTGCCGATGATTGAGTTGAGTACTTTATGAAGTATAAGGCAATAAAAACAAAAGGTAGTGTTTTTGAGATGACTATAAGGCCATAAAAGAATTCATTGAGAATGGGTTGGGTTTGAAAGTTGATTTTAAACGCGGAATAAGCATATGCTGGTAGCAGAGGGGGAATGATCAAAGGGAATAAAGTTAATAAAGCTAACCAGAAGCGCTGTCGTCCTCTTAGACTCAAGAATGTGAGATAAACTTGTCGGCTACAAAAGCAGGTGAGAAGTGCGAGTATAAGGGCTCGCAAGAGTGAAATGATAAAGCTGTCTATCATTTTATTTTATGGGTCTCTTTGAGCCAGTTGAGTAGAGGAGTTCTTTCTGCAAATATTTCGCGCAAATCTGCAGCTTCATCTATAAATCTTTGTAAATTTTGAACTTCTTGAGGTAGTTTCTCGTTAACTTTACCCAGAGGTATTTGTCGTGAGCTGGACTTGGCAAGAAGAACTTCATTTTCTTCAGAGAGGAGGTAATCGACAAAAACTTCAGCTGCAGCTTTTCTGTCAGTCGAGTCGAGTATCGCGACGGTATTTGGGATGATGATAGTCTTGCCATCGGGCAATTTCGCTGGGAGCATTGAAACGGGGGCATTTTTGTCAACAGCACCAAAGTAATCGTCTGTATCAGTCCAACCATAAGTGCAATTGCCATTCGCCACAAGATTTCGTGATGGGCCATTTCCCGCAACGACTTGTAAACCTTTTTTTCTCCAAGTTTCGTAGAGAGCTTGAAGTTGAGTCTTACCTAGCTGTTTTTGGAGGAGGGCAAAGTGAGTCAGAGTAGTTCCATAAAGCGGAAGAGCGATAGCTTGGGCTGATAAGTCATCTTCTATAAAGCTTTCTTTAAAGTTAGTTGTTGAAGGGTACTTTTCAGTATTGAAAATCACAACACGCATTCTTGCTCCAAAGCCAGACCATAAACCATCTTTGTCTTTGAACTTGTTTGGGATCCTTTGCCAGTTATTAGCTTTGAAAGGTCTTAAAAGATTTTTTTCTTGAAGAGCCGCAACACTGAACATTTCATTGCTCCAGTAGACGTCACAGTCTGTGTTTTTTCCTTCGCGTAGGATTTTCTCCGTGAGACCGAGAGATTTACTGGCTTCAGTGTCGTAGCGAGGGGTGACCTTTATACCTGTTTTCTGAGTAAATCGTTGGAACACCTCTTCGGCAAAAATAGAGTCATGAGAGCAATAAACTATGAGTGACTTATCACTTTTTGACCTATAGGTCATGAGGAGGAAAATGATGATAAGACAAACTGGAATTAAAACAAAGGGAAGTTTGCTACGGCTATTTTTCTTCAACGCTTACTCCGGCTTCTGAAGAGAAATATTTTTTAATGACATCGTGGTAGCCAGGAGGGATTTTTTCTTTAGATATAGCTTCGTCAACGCCTTCTTGAATTTGCTTTATAGCTTCAGTGTATTCAACAGTTACTTCGCCATTTTCCGTTAAGCCTTTTGTTTTCCACTGCATGAGAATTTTGCCAGCTTGGTTTTTTGACTTAGATTGTTCCTTTTTGAAGCCTGCGTCGACATCATCGCTCTCACCAGGGATGCCGCCGCCTTTACCTTGATTTCCTGTTCCGGAGCCACTACCGGCCATTTGCTGGCTGGATCCTGAAGAACCATTTTTGCCACCGCCGCTGCCTTGTGAACCAGAACCTTTACACTCAGTACATTTTCCAGAGCCTTCACAAGCTTGGCAATCTTTACCATCTTTATCTTTCCCAGAACCTTCACAGGTTTGGCAATCTCCAGATGCAGAGCAAGTTTCGCAGTCTTTAGGTTCACTTTGCTGCTGTTGCTGTTGTTGGAAATACTCTTGGTACTCTTCGAAACTAGCATACTCAGGGCTTTCGCCTTGCTGTTGCTTATCACCTTGATTCGCTTGGTTTTGTTGGGCGTACTGCTCGGCATTTTGCGCCGTTTGCATCATATCTTGTAACTCATCCATTTCATCCATGAGTTTTTGAAGTCTTTCTAGTTCACGACTTGAGAGCTCCATTGACTTAGCAGCGTCTTTTAAAGCGCTATCTGAAAGTTCTCCAGATTCATCCATTTGGCGCATGGCACGATCTATAGCAGCTTTAACTGAATCGGCGCCCATGCTATCATTTAGAGCATCTTTCATATCAGCCATTTGTTGCTTTATTTCTTTGGCTTTCTTTTCTTTGTCGACTGGGTCCGACAATTCGCTGAGTTCATCCAGTTGATCACTGAGTTTCTTAAGTTTTGATTGAGCAGATGCAGTATCACCTTGTTTGAGATTCTTACTTATCTTTTTCATTTCTTCGCTCATAGCACCAAAATGCTGAGACTTCATTTGAGTTTCTTTTTTCTCATTTTGTATGTCGTTATTTTTATCGCTCCAGGATTTGGCGATCTTACGACGCTTGTCTCTTATTTTTTTGACGGCTTCTTTTGGTGGAAGTTTTTTCATGTCTTTAAATATTTCTGTAAGCTCAGCTTTTATTTCCTCAGAATCTTTAGGGATGGCTTCTTGTTTTTTGAGGACAGCTAAGCGTTTTTCCGTGATGCTTTTTTCTTCATTGAGAATTTTCTTCTTTTCTTCGATTTTAGCTCTTTTCTCTTCTTTGCCAAATGGATCGAAGGTGGGTAAGAAAAGAGAAAGAAGAATGGAGACGAGGAGAGTGATACAAAGTGCTTGAGTCGGTCGTTGCCACTTAAGCTGAGTGATACGAGCAGCATCGAGGTCTTGAGCTTTTTGGTCGGCTTTAGATCCGATAAGCTGTTTGAAGTCACCCGCCGCAGAAGAAAGTGTTGTTTGAGTTAAAAAAAGGTCATCCGTTTTTGCGAAACTATCTACTTCTCGGGCTGCATCGATATTTTTGGTCTTGTTTGGTAAGAATAGAGCAATGAGAAATGCCAAAGCCACAGGAACTAAAGCTAGTTGTGGAGAAAATATATCAGCGTAAAGGCCAGTGACTCTATTAGTTATGAGGGCAAGGATAAATAAACTGCTGAATATGATTAAGCTTTTTGTGAAGCGGTTCAGTAAGGCATTTGTTTTTAGCCTGTTATGAACATTCGATAAAAGTTTGTCTGTTGTGCCTTCCATAAAATCCCTTTAGAAATAGTACTCTTACAATTATATCACTTGTTTGCTGAAAAAGCATTCTCATGAAAAGTGATTGTAGTAGAAAACTTTAGCTGGAATAAGCTTAGCCAGAAATTGTAAAAATACAGATTTCTGCGAATAGATTTGGAAAGGTATTTGTCAAAAAGTCAGAACTACGAGAAATACGCTTTGTCGATGAGATCTGAAATGATTCTTTCTCACACATCGTACAAAAGTCTTTCTCGGTACCTAGGTGCAAGTTTGGCGTGTTATACCACTCATAAGGCAAACGTTTATTTACCGGCATGATACCTCCAAAGAATATCTGGAAGCGGGTCTTTATATAACCTAGGTTAAATACACTGACAATTGAAAAGTTACTCACTCGTACCATCTCAAATAGTAGTTTGTGTGGTTGGCGAATTTGCTGGAAAGTTAAACCAAGAATAACATAGTCAAATGACTTGTCTTGGAAGTAGCTTAAACCTTGATCTAAGTTTGTTTGAATGACCGGTATGCCTTTAGCAATACATTTCATAACTTCAGCTTGGTCGCGGTCGATACCTTGAACTTTACAGTTCTTTTTGTCTCTCAGTAACTCTAAAAGTGATCCATCTCCACAGCCTAAGTCGAGTACTCGTGAACCTTCAGGGATAGAGTCATAGATAGCCTGTATGTCAGGCTTGGTATTTAGCATGTAATCGAGTTCAGTCATTAGTAGCAAGCCTCCTGAGTTTTGAGGAAGTTGCGAACCATGTCACCCAAAGTGTCATCTTCTAATAAGAAGGCGTCGTGACCGTAGTCAGACTCTATCTCACAATAAGTTACTTCACGGCGGCACTTCATAAGCGCTTTAACTATTTCCATCGATTGATATGGCGGGAATAGCCAATCACTACTGAAGGAAATGATTAAGAATGAAGCAGTCGCTTTATCTAAAACGTTTTCAAGTTTGCCTTCAGGGTCTTCCATAGAAAGGTTGAAGTAATCCATCGCTCGGGTGATGTATAAGTAGGCATTTGCATCAAAACGATTAACGAACTGACTGCCTTGGTAGCGTAGGTAACTTTCTATTTGGAAGTTGTGAGTAAACTCGAAGTTGTACTCGTCCATTTCTTGAAGACGTCGACCAAATTTTTCGCGCATACCAGCTTCACTAAGATAAGTAATGTGGGCAAGCATTCTAGAAATAGAAAGACCTGTTTCAGGAAGGGCGTCTTTGGTGTATTCGCCATTTTTAAAGTTTGAGTCACTCATGACAGCTTCACGTCCAACCCAGTCAAAGGCAATTGACTGAGGTGAGAGCATCGGTGTTGTCGCGATAGGCATAACGCTGTGTACCGCATCGGGATAAGTTACAGCCCACTGTAGAGCTTGCATGCCACCAAGTGAACCACCGGCGACGGAGAGCCACTTAGTTATTTCTAAATGTTGCATAAGTCGGTGTTGAGTATCGACCATATCGGCAACGGTAATCATGGGGAAATCTAAATTGTATGGCTTATTTGTATCTGGGTTTATCGAAGTTGGACCTGTTGTGCCATAGCAGCTGCCAAGGATATTACTACAAACAAGAAAGTACTTATCGGTATCGAAAGCTTTGCCTGGGCCTATCATGCTGTCCCACCAACCCGGCTTGCGGTCATCTTCACTGTGTTTACCGGCGGCGTGAGCACTGCCAGTAAGAGCATGACATACGAGAATAGCATTTGATTTCGCTTCGTTTAGAGTGCCATAAGTTTCGAACTCTATGCTTACATTGCGGAGAGTACTGCCACAGCGAAGTTTGAGAGCATCACTCTCACTTTCTCCAAAGGTATAGGTCTGTGGTTTTACGATCAACTAAGTTTTCTCCGCTCGAATAAATAAAATCAAATTCCGGAAATTTAAGTTCAACAGCCAAGAGTACAAGCTTAATCGCTTAAAAGCTGCTTAAACTGATATAAAAAAAGCGGCTCCAACCAATCGATCGGAGCCGCTTATTCAAGAATTAAATCTCAATAGTTTTTAAAGAGTGATAGCAAATCCATCACGAGCTTTAAATGCTAACCACTTATTCGCTTCTTCATGGTTAGAGAATTGTTTCTTATCATTGTCCCACTTAAGCTCAACACCAGGGAAACGTAGAGCAATACAACCGATAAGGATCGCTTGTGTGAATGGAACAGAGTAGTCAAAGCTACTACCAGGAGCGTTTTTCTTACCAGCTTTTGCTGCTTCGATCCACTCGCCGTAGTGGTTGTGACCTTTGAATTTTTTAGCTTCTGAACGCCAATGTCTTTCAGCATCTTTAACTGCGCTACTGTACTCGTCATTTCCTAGGGCGATTGGACGAGGTCTACCAGCGTGAGAACCACCCATAGCAGTCATTTTTGAACCGATAACCATACAGCCGTTACCACCAGCTTTAAGTTTCGGGTGAGCGCCTTTAGGCATCTCTGGAAGTTTTTTGCCGTCGAACCAAGTAAGAGTCATAGGCTTACCAGTTACAGGAGACTTGTCGAACTTGTACTCGATGATCGACCAGCTTGGGTAAGCATGAGTAGAAGGCGCTGAAGCAGTTGCCTTAACAGAGCTAGGAAGACCTAGTTCGAAGATCCAGAAAGCTGGATCCATATTGTGACAAGCCATGTCGCCCATAGCGCCAGCACCGAAGTCCCACCAGCCGCGCCAGTTAAACGGAAGGTACTCTTTAGCGTATGAACGGTCAGATTGTGGTCCGAGCCATAGATCCCAGTTCAATGTGTCAGGAGCTGTTTGGGGAGCAGGAAGTTTAGTCATACCTTGAGGCCATACTGGACGGTTTGACCAAGTGTTGATGTGTTGGATGTCGCCGAAAGCGTTATCTTCTTGCATCTTCTTCCAAAGTTTAAGACCGTCGCCTGAGTGACCTTGGTTACCCATTTGAGTCGTAACGCCGTACTTATTTGCCGCTTCTAGAAGAACTTTACACTCGTCATAAGTACGAGCTAGAGGTTTTTGAACATAAACGTGTTTACCGCGCTTAATTGCTTCTAGAGCAATACAAGCATGAGTGTGGTCTGGAGTAGAAACTACAACACCGTCGATATCTTTGTCGTGTTTGTCGAGCATGACTCTGTAGTCGTCATATATAGGTATGTCACTGTTCTTAGTGATTGCCTGACCTGCACGTTTTTTGTCAACATCACACATAGCAACTAGTTTACCACCAGCGCCAATTGTAGAGTTCATGTCACTCCAACCTTTACCACCACAACCAACTTGAGCAAAGCGGAACTGCTCACTTGGAGTGTTTTGACCGAATAACATAGAAGAAGGAAGAATCGAAACTGACGCCATACCGGCAGCAGACTTTAGAACGTTACGACGATTGGTCGTAAATGCTTTTGACATATGTAGCTCCTTAGTAGTTTAGAGTCTAAGAGTTTTAACATTTAAAACTCTGAAAAAGACAAAGTATTTTAACTCAGTACACTACATCATTGCAATAGGGGAAGGATATTCATCGGTCTAAATAAAAAAAAGATGAAAAAAGTTAGATTACATTGTCCTATTATACAAGATTTATGTTCAATGGCGGCTATGACTTTGATTTAAATAATCGAACTGAGTGAACCACCTAAGTTTGGAATGTTTGAAGGTACTAAGCGTATGCAATTAACTTTGAGTGGCGCGTTTCTAAAGATGAGTTAGGTTATGGGCAAAAATTTCTAAGATTTAAGGATGATTCATGAGTAACGACGATATACCTGAAATGAACTTTGTAGATATGGATTCTGATTTTGCTAGCTTGATGGAGCAAAGTGCAGACTCTCTAGCTCAAGAGTTTAAGCCTGGAGATAAGCTGACTGGTCGAGTGACAATGATCGGTGAGAATAGTATCTTCCTAGATATAAATGGCAAAAGTGAAGGTATAATCCCGAAGATTGAGTTTGTTAAAGATGACGAGCTTAAAGTTCAGGAAGGTGAAGAAGTCACTGCTTATTTTGTAAATGATGACAATGGCGAAATTTCTCTGACTTTAAGAATGTCAGGCGATGCACTTCATGATTCTCTCTCAGATGCCTATGCTGCTCAAGTCCCTGTAGAAGGTAAGGTTCTAGAAGAACGCAAAGGTGGTTACTCTGTATCTCTGGCTGGTATCTCAGCATTTTGTCCTTATTCTCAAATCGATATTCGTTCACAGAACCCAGAGTTCTACGTTGGCAAGACTTTAACTTTTGTGATCACTAGACTTACAGATAGAGATGTCGTTGTTTCACGTCGTCCAATCGTCGAAGAAGAAGCTAAAGCTAAGCGTGAAGAATTGATTGATACTATCAATGAAGGCGATGAACTCCCTGGTATTGTTCGCAAAATCGA
>JAJPOQ010000036.1 GCA_021232515.1 Lentisphaeraceae bacterium | reverse complement strand
CTGAGATGAAAGACTTTTTTTGTACATTAGATGCAAAGCTATTAAAGGTTATTAGAAATTTTCGCTGCACCTAATATAGCACAAAATAATCATAAGTAACTTTTAATTAAATATTTATGCAATAATCAGCAAGCCTTACGTGAGACCTTTCATCTGTTAAAGGTTTTAGAATTTTTCGAAAATATAGAAGATATATTCTTTACAAAAAAAGAAGGCCTAGATGAAAAAATCATCTAGACCTTCAGGCGTGTGTGTGGGTAGTATGTACGCTTTATACGGATGGAATTTAGGCTTGTTACTCAAAATGAGGAAATTTTTCAAAAAAAGATAAATATATACGAATTTGAGCTGCTGGATGAAAATATTATTTCTCTAAATTCAAGATAACTTTCTTTTCTTCACGCTTTAAAGCGAGGATCAATTCATCGTTTGTCGCCGCTAAAGCTACAGACTTTAAATTCTTACTTTTATTTATATCTATTCTAAACAAAGGCTTGCGATAACGCACCTTGTGAAGCCCTAAGTCGAGATGAGAAATAGGTAGATAAGTTAAAGTGTAAGTCCATTGAAGGTTTTTAGAATCCGACACATCAAGACTTAATTCGCCCTCTTCAGTTTTAGTTACTTTTACAACTATTTCAGCTTCTTGATTCTCTAAAGTCATAACCATTTCGAGTAAGTCTATATTCTCTTCTAAAGGGATATACCGACGAAAGGCATAAGCAGTAAAAAGAACTATGTCGAGACTGATCCTATTCCAGCTAAAGTGCTTAGCTCTATAAAGCACCTTCTCTTTGTGTAAGCGAGCGATAAATTCTGCTATTTCCGTTTTGAATTCATCCGCACTTAAGCGAGTTTCTCTATCTTTAAATTTACGACAAATTGGCAATAGGCTTAAACGTATGTCTCTTTCCGCTTTTTCTAAATAAGGTAAAGCCTCTGCAAACTTCTGTTCAAGACATAAGGCCTTTCCCAATAAAGTATTGGCGTCTAAAGAGTCAGGTTGCAGCATAAGTACAGCTTTGGCAAAATTTTTAGCGCGCTTTAAATCGAGATTAAGATAACTCCAATTTCCCGAGCGGGTCAATTGCTGTGTATCTATGCCGCCAGTTAAAACTTTTGACTTCCTCTGTTCAGTCAAAAATGCCTCAAGTGAAGCTTTAGCTTTTGCTTCTGAAGCTCTCGCCTCTTTCTCGGCAAATAAAGCTTTTTGCTCTCGATCTTTTAGTTGACTTACAAAAACTATACTGAGAACGCTTATCGTCACGAGCGCAAAAATAGAAAGGTTACACGCTAACTTATTGCGCCCATAAAAAAGCTTTAGCTGTTTAATGAAACCAGCGTCTTCTGCATTTGTCGCAAAGCCACCCATATAAGCATGGAGATCTTCAAGTAAATCATCGACTTTTTGGTAGCGATCGTCTGCAGATATAGCCAAAGCCTTCATACAAATAGCTGCTAAACTTCCAGCGCAATCGGCATTGTAACAATCAGGACTTTGAATGTCGCCATTCTTCGTTTTCTCTAGTATCTCATCGAGACTTCCAACGACTGGTTTTCTCAAAGTTATCAAAGAATAAAGTAAAGCACCAAGTGAATAGATGTCAGTTCGACGATCATGAGCAGCGTCAGATTCCGATATTTGCTCAGGAGCCATATAACCTGGTGTGCCACGAGTACCTTCATGAAGCATCGACAAAGAAGATTCAGCAAAATTCAAAGATTCATCATCCAACAAAACACTAGCCGTCTCTGCACAGTCGTTCATCAACTTAGCCAAGCCCCAATCACAAACTTGAACCTCGCCATATTTACTTATCTGTATATTATCTGGCTTTAAATCTAAGTGAACCACGCCTTTACTATGGGCGAAAGCTAACGCTTCACAAACTCTGACAAATAGGCGGAGTCTTGATGCTAGGTCCATCTCTGGATTAGCTGCAAGTTTCTTTAATAAATCCTCAAGACTTTCACCGTGAATTAACTTCATCGTAAAATAAGGCTTCTCTTCATCAACGCCTATATCGTAAACTGGAATGATGTTGGGATGATCCAGTGTTGTCAAAACTCGTGCTTCGCGTAAAAACTGTTCAACAGCCTCTTGCTCTTCAAGATGTTTTGGGAAGGCCATGGCAACTTGTCTACCTGTGACTTTATCTTGACACTCGTAGATGACTTTCATGGCACCTTCGGCAAGGTGTTGTCTATCCGTATAGCGCTCTGTCGAGTTCATTACCGAATGAAGAATTGTCTTTGATGGAGAATTACTAGAATCCAAGCTTGAACGAATCTTCGCCATAAGGTCTGACGGTAAAGTTACACTTTTTCTTTGTTCTTGAGATTCGCTCAATTATCAATCCTATACGATAAATTATTTCTAGATGATAAATAAATTTTTGGCATTTGGCAAAAAGCAATTTCTGATATTTTACTTAAAGCAGATACTTTCCCTTTGAGAATAAAACAAACTGCCAACCCATTTATTTATATATAAAAATTAAATTTATATAAAATATCTACATCCAAGTAACAAGTAGGAATTCCATTCGTATAAAGACAAATATTGATAATGGAGTTTCTTGTGAGTCTAGATGTAATTGACGATGAATACTACGACGAAGATTTAGTTGATGATAACAGTTTAAGCGAAGAGGATATACTTGAGATTCGCAATCAGTACTACAAACAAAGACTTAAAGAGTCCTTGGTTGGTCCTGTCATATCAACACTATTTCATGTAGTTCTTATCATCGTCCTCGCCATAATGATCACCGACAAGTATCAACCACAGAAAGCTGAAATAGTCGTTACTATGGAAACTATTGAGGAAGTTAAAATTGAAGAGCCTCCTCCAATTGAAGAGCCGGTACCTGAGGAAGTAGAAAACACTGACACTGTCAATCCTGTTTTAACAACGGTTGCTATAGAGAACGTCGATACCAATGATGCTGCGTTAGAGGACACGAATGATGAAGCGCCCTCTACAGATGACGACTCTGCTGTTGAAGCCGTGTCAGATGTAACCGTATCCCCTTCTGCTTTTGCATCACCAAATGTTTTTGGAGGACGTAGTGCTGCTGGACGAGCAAGTTCAGTCTCAAAGTTTGGCGGCAGTAAAGTCGGACAAGATTCACTGTTAAAAGCTCTTTGGTGGTTAGCTAAAGTTCAAAACCCAAATGGCTCTTGGGGTACGTCTGAAAATCAAGCATTTACAGGACTTGCTCTACTTACTTTCCTCGCACATGGTGAAACCCCTACTTCCAAAAACTTTGGTACAAACATTAAAAAAGCTATGTTGTGGTTGGCTGAGGATAAAATCAGTAAAGCACATGGTAAAGGTTATGGTCATGCCATAAAAGCCTACGCACTTTCCGAAGCTTACGCCATGACCGGTATATCAATGCTTGAAGATGCTATGAACAGAAGTATTAAGCTTATTATTAAAGGTCAACAAGAAACAGGTGCATTTGATTATCGCTACAGACTTGAGCATAAAACTCGTCAAGACTTGTCACTCTCAGGCTGGAACTTCCAAGCTCTTAAAGCGGCTTATGGTGCTGGCTGTGAAGCTGAAGGATTAGACGGAGCCATCTATAAGTCTGTTGATTGGTTAAAAAAAGCTGCTGCTTTTGAAAGTGGTTTTCCTTATACAGTTGTTAATAATTCTCCAAATAAAAGAAAGAGTCATACTATGCGGGCTGTCGGTTCTCTTTGTCTCCAACTCTTTGGAGAAGGTGACTTTGCTGAGCTCCAAGACGACATCAACATCATTGCCGAAAAAGACTTAACAAACCTCAATTGGAATAACCCTCCGAAAGAAAGTTTATACGGTTGGTACTATGCAACTCAAGTGATGTTTCAGGCTGGTGGCAAAAAATGGAAATCTTGGAATCGAAAATTTCAAAAAGAACTTACTTCCAACCAACATAAGGAAGGTTACTGGGAATATCCTGGTGAGTACCATGATAAAGGATTAGACGCTCTCACCTCGAAAATATATGCAACGACTTTATGCGCTCTTCAACTAACGGTTTACTACCGCTACCTCCCTTCAACGAAAGGTGCTTTAGGTGCAAAAAAAGATGCCAACAAACCCGTTGAGGAAGAAGAATTAGATCTTATCGATTAAAATTTCCACACACAAAACCATCTGGCACCTACTCATAGGTGCCAGTTTTTTATTAAAAACTAGTTTTATATATTAAATTTTATAAAAACTTTGTGAATATTCGTCAGTAAGATAAAAAATATTAGTCTTATTGTTTTCAATAAACATCATATTTGAGGACAATAACTAAATGACAAAAATTCAAAAGCTTCTACTCTTATGCGCCTTATGTGTACAAACGCTCTGGTCTCAGGACTATCAATCTTGGGTGCAAGACAGCACGGGATCAAAAGTTTCATACAAGGCTCTACCTAGTTCTAAGTTCATCTCTGGTTCTATCCCAAGTAACTGGCAAGACTCTTCTGCATGGTCTAAAGCACGAGTAAACTACTCATGCAAAGAAGATAGTAAGCAAGCTTACTTAAGTGTTATAGCCAAGGAAAAAGGTGTTCAGCAACTGATCCATATAGATAAGCGTTTAGTGAATAAACCAAGTCTAGTCAAAATCAGTTTTCAAGCACGAGGCATAGGTTCTGACATCTCTGGTGGTATAAGCGTTGGCTTACGAGAAATGGGAACTCCATGGAAGTTTGGTGCACAATTAAATGCTAAACTAAAACCAAGCTGGCAAACTTTCTCAAAAGAAGTGATTCTGTACCCATCAAACCATAAGTATGCACCATGGATTCTCTCAAACTCACCGACGCACTATGATTTAAAAAACTTAGCAATAGATATAAAACCACTGTCTGATAATGAACTAAAAAAGCTTTCCTCAAAACCTATACTCGATACAAAATTTCAAAAGTCTTCGTCACTAAAGAGCACAGGTTGGGTCGAAAGTAGCTGGAAGAAACCACAAGGCTATTTAACTCTAAATGAAAAGAAGCTTCTCAACATAAACGTCCAAGCCGCAGCTGTAGCCGAGTTCAAACCATGCTTTAAGGTTCGAAAAGACAAAGTCTATAAAATTGAATTTAAAGGAAAGGCAATCGGCCAGATCGAAGGTGTGAAAATTCTTATGAGACGTTTACGGAATCCGTTTACTTTTCATGGAGGCCAACAGTTTAAAGTTGTCCGCGATTGGCAAACCTTTTCAACTCAGATTAAACCTAAGTTTTCTGACGGAGAAACTACTCTTATATTTAACTTTAGAGGAATAGGTACTTACCAGATAGAATGGGTGAGGATCACAGAGCATGATCGATTTGAACTACCTAAAGTCTCTGCAACTCCACAAGGGAACCTCATAAAAAACTCTAGCTTCAACTTAAGAGAATCCGGCTGGGCTTATAGTGTCCCCACTTGGGGAAATCATCAAAAGAATTACTTTAAGGGCGGCTCGCTCAGTCGAATCTCATCTAAAGAAAATGGAGGCTACGCCTTTCAAGCGCCCAAAGGTATATTCGGTTTCTTAACGACAACTTATCTCGTCAAACTTAAGTACGGCAGCACCTACCGTTTAAAGGTTCAGGGTAGCGCTAAGAAAAATGATCTTGCCTTGTGGATTGGTCGGCCTAGAGAAAAAATAGATATCGTCAAAAAGCTGCCGATAAATTTCAAGAATGGACTTGCCGAAGCTAGCTACACTCACCAAATACCAAATCACGGTACTCTCTCAAACCGTCCAAGTGAGTTTTACTTACGTGTAGAACACTTTGGAAAAGACGCTGCCCAAATAGATAACATACAGTTCATTGAAGAAACGAAAGAAGTTCTTCCTAGTATAACGGAAGCGTCGATAAGAGTACTTGGTATGAACGACGCTTTGCGTTCAGTCGCTCAACTTGGCGAGAAACTCCAGTTTGAAGCAAGCGTCATCAACTATTCAAAAGAATTAAATGCAACGCTCACAGTAAAGAACGCGAATAATAAAATGGTCTTTAAAAGCGATCTAATTTTTACTCCAAATAATCAGAACAAAAGCATTATAAAAAACGACTTGCCAGCTTTACCAATTGGTTGGTACAAAGCCTCTATTACCTTTAAGAATACATTGACAAAAACTATCAGCGATACATTTGCTGTTATTCCTCAAGCTCAAAAGAAAAGTCATAATAAGTTCCTAGGTGTACACATACCTAGTACTGATCCGAGACTAGTTCCTTTTGTTGGATCGTTAGGTATACAAACTGCCAGAAGTTTTGAGTTTAGCTGGAACCGAATTGAACAAAAAAAGGGAACATACAATTTCCCTATGAAGCAGTTAAATAGTTACTTAGATAATAATGTATCACCGATGGTTATTCTCAATGGATCGCCGAAGTGGATTTCTTCGAAACCTGAAGATCGTGAGTACTCTGCTTATCCTCCTTTAGGAAATGAAGAATGGATTGCTTTTGTAAAAAAGACCGTAACACTCCTTAAAGGAAAGGTTCATATCTATCAAATATGGAATGAGCCAAACGGCTACTTTTTGAAAGTAAATAGAAAGTATAAAGAAAGTCTAGAAGACGCTTATGTTCGCTTAGCTAAATCAGCTTATAAAGTAATTCGAGAAATAGATCCGACGGCAACTATCGTAGTTGGCGCAACTGCAGGGCATGCCCCCAACTTTTTTAGGAACTCTTTCAAACGTGGCTTACTTAAATATTGCGACGTCGTCAGTTATCATGCTTATGGTGAAAGTAGCTTTGCTGGACGCGGTGCTCCAGCTTTTAGGACTCAGGTTAAGCAGATACAAGATATGATGAAAAAGCATCAACTTCTCAAGCCTCTGTGGGACTGTGAGTCTGGTTACTCCATACCTGATGGCCCTCAAGGACTACAAGGCTCCATAACTTTACTTCAAGGATTGATTTCAAGACAAGCTGCTGGAATAGACAGACACTACCTCTACACTGCGAAACCAAGATACTTTCCGAACCAGAGTAACTTCCATATGCTCATCGGCATGGATAACCGTCCTCTAGTATCAGTTCCTATAATAGCTGTCTATAATACAATCCTAGGCGATGCAAAATATATCGCAAATAGAGGTAATGACGCCAAAGGTGTTCATCTTTATGAATACCACAAAGAAAATGGTCAAAAAGTCTTTATTGGTTGGCACACAACCCAAAAAGAGTTTCTCGATGTACAAACGTTAAAAGGTCAATCGCTCATAACTCTGGATGCCTTTGGTCAAATTCAAAAAGAAAATCAACTGACCCTAAGTCGAAAGCCACTCTATTTTTGTACAGAAAAAACAGTTAAGCTCTTTATGAAGTAGTTGATTATTGAAGATTTTAAGCAAGGCCCCCTATACAAATCTTGAAAATATAAAATCCAAAGAAGAGTTTTGGGAACTTGCCTTAGCACGACACAACACTAAAAAAGTTCTGGCATGGGCTCAAAAGCTATGATGGTGATGAAAGCTCAAGCCTTTGCTGATAGTGGGTTTAAAAGAGCCTCTAAGATAAGGCAACCGGCACCAAATGGCCACTTTTTGAAACAGTTTGGCCAAACAGATCGTGAACTTATTGAAGACCAATGGGTCAATCCTTAACTCTGCTAAACAGCTCACTCATACGAAAGTTTCAGGGTGAAGGTTCTGGCCTTATTATAAAAATAAATAAAGCAAAAACGCCCATATCAAAACTTCGAGCTGTTTACTTGGCAATATATAACCGACTCCCCACTCAACCAGAAACTTCATATATATTGAGACAACTAAAGAGTGATCCAAACTTCGATTTCAAAGACCTTCCTAGGGTTCTTCTAAAGACTAAGCAATTTATCTTTAAAAATTAACACATTGTGTCTACATATATTTTCAATGCATTTAGCCATGAAATAAAAGATGATTTGTGCTTAACTATTTACAATTAAGCCGGTTAGCCTAATCGATCCAATATACTTAAAGTATATCGATCAACTCAAAATAGGTTTGATGAGATTACCTTTTACATCTGTTAAACGCCAATCTCTTCCTGCAAAACTATAAGTTAATCTTTCATGATCGATACCTAATAAATGTAGAATTGTCGCATGTAAATCATGCACATGCACTTTACCATCAACGGCCTCAATCCCACGCTCATCAGTCTCACCATACGAAAACCCTTTCTTTAAACCTGCACCTGCCATCCACATAGTGTAACCTTTAGGGTTATGTCCAGACTTATCACCTGGAAGTCTACCAAACTCACCTCCCCAAAGTACAATAGTTTCATCCAATAAACCTCTTTGTTCAAGATCTTTTAATAGTGCCGCAATAGGCTTGTCTGTTTCTCCACAAGATTTGGGAATGCCTTTTTGAATTGAATTATGATGATCCCAATTTCGATGGTTAACTTCTACAAATCGAACTCCGGATTCACTTAACTTTCTAGCAGCCAAACAAAGTTTACCAAATTTTGAGGTCTGACTATTATTCAAACCATATTGATCTTTTATCTGTTTGGATTCCTTTTCTGTATTAAGTAAATTTGGTAGTGAACCTTGCATTCTATATGCCATTTCATATGATTCTATAACACCATGTAGATGGTTATTTTGAGGAACTTGACCATTTGCTCTCTTATTTCGTTTCTGGACCAAGTCTAATAACTTCCGCTGTGACTGGAAGTTTGTTTTTGCATTGCCGAAATCCTCCAATTTCAACTGACTATTAATCGGTATGCCGGTAAATTCAGAGGGAAGAAAGGCGCTACTTGAAAGTCTTGAGCCTCCAACGAAATTAGATGCACCTAAATGAATATATCCAGGTAAATCTATATTTTCACTTCCCAAACCATAAGAAATCCAAGACCCCATTGAAGGCCGAGAAGGTGTTGCTAAGCCACAGTGAAGTTGAATCTGAGCATTGGAATGAACTGGTGAATCTGAATGCATTCCGTTTAAGAAACATAATTTATCAACCCATTTTGATAAATATGGAAAATGTTTACAAACCCAAGTGCCGCTTTCTCCATGTTGTTTTCCTGATATTGTTGTACTTAACTTTTTATGTACAAAGGTTTCAAAAGCTGCTGGCCCTCCCTGCATATTTAAAAAAATCACTCTTTTAGCTTTGGGAGCAAAATGACTTCTTGCTTGGTGCTTCATTGCTCCTGTCATATTCGATACTGAAAGCATGCCTAAAGTTGCACTACTAAGCGTTAAAAAATCTCGTCTATTATATGTGTTCATTGGATATCTCTCTTTAGTTAAAATCTATATAAAAATTCACTACTAATTATTAATGACTGACAAAATAAAGCCCAAGCGTTTGAGTTTTTCATATTCTCTAAAAACTGTAAATCTTCTCTAAGTTCTATTGATTTCGGTGGGCGACTGTAGGCAACTAGGTATGCATATTTGATTTTATCTTCGTCTGATTTTAAAGAAGGTTTATTGTTAAGTCTTTTCGCAAATAATTCTGCCGAGTTACTAAGCAATTTATTATTTAGTAAAAATATCCCTTGAGTTGCAAAAGTACTTGAAGAGCGCAAGCTATTTACAGCCTCATCCTCAGGGTAATCAAAAAGGTCGTACATGTTGTAATGCTTTCCTCTTAATAAAGGTAAATAAACACTTCTTATATTGTGATAGAAAAGCTCTGATGATTTTTTCAACAAATCATCATTGATGGTTCCAAACATGTTTTGCTTGAAGTTTTCTACAATTGATCTTTTTGGTCTCTCTAGATCAAGAAAACCAGCAGTTGCTAAAATGTTATCTCGAATTATTTCTACCTCAAGACGTCTTGGAACCATTCTCCATAAGTAAACATTTAAAGGGTCTTTAGATATTTGACTTTCATTAGAAGAATGAACTGCTGTTCGGGTATAAGCATTCGATAAAACGATTTTCTGAATAAGCTTTTTACTAGACCAATTCAACTTATGAATAAATTGATATGCTAGAAAATCTAAAAGTTCAGGGTGGCTCGGTGGTGTTCCGGCGAAACCAAAATTATCTACAGTTTCAACTATACCTTGACCAAAAAGCTGACTCCATATTCTATTAACTGCCACTCTTGGAGTAAGAGGGTTATTAACATGAGTGATCCACTTCGCAAGAGCTAATCGACCACTTTCATCTTTATCGATAGATATATTTGACCCATTAAAGGTCAGGTGTGATAAATAACCTCTTGGAACTATTGGGCCGTTCTTTTTAAATTCACCACCATATCTCAGTGAAACATTCTGTGGATCACCTTCAGTGGCGGCCATTATCTGCTCTACCGAAAACTGCTGGTGTTTTTTCAAAAATATATCTAACTTTTGTTGTGAAACCTGAGCAAGCTTTTCTGCCTTAGGTATCTCTAACTTAATTTGTTGAATTTCTTTCGAGCTTAACTTTTTCTTTGGCTTGGATATTTTCTTTTTTAACCTACGCAAACTACGTGTATCTTTCTGCTGAACTTTAAGCAATCTCCAATATTGTTTTTGAATGTTCTTTGCTTGTGTTAAACGAGACTGATCAAGTGTATATAAATTTGGATCATAAAGATGATTAAATGCTTCGAACCCTCCAACTTGAAGAAAAGATTTCAGGTTCCCCCAGGGTGGACCAAACCATAACCTTGTGCTTTTAAAGATTCCTGCCATAGCATAATAATCATCTATTGAAATAGGATCAAATTTGTGATCGTGACACTTTGCACAACCAACTGTTAAACCCATTGTACCAATTGAAACTGCATCGATAGGATCAAGTAACATTTCAAGTGACTTTTCTTGCTCTTCTTTTCTTTTTGCAGCAAGAGGCTTAGAGCCAACTGTTAAAAAACCAGTTGCAGTTATCTGCCTAGCTTTTTGCTTCTTATTTTCAAAAGGTAGTAAATCTCCAGCAATCTGTTGAGTAAGAAAATTATTGTATGGCATATCTGTATTATAAGCGTCAAAAACCCAATTGCGGTATTTCCATGCTTGTTGAAAAAGATGCCTATTGTCGCCTCCGTTACTTTCCGCAAATCTCGCTGTATCTAACCAGTGTCGCCCCCAGCGCTCGCCAAATTGAGGACTATTCAGCAAATTCTCTACTATTTCCTCATACTTGTTTTTTGAAGGGTTAATTACAAATGATTCAACCGTTTCTGGGCTTGGTAAAATGCCGGTTAGGTCTAAGTAAACTCTTCTAATAAGTTTATCCGGTGATGCTCTTTTTACAGGTTTCAGCCCTTGGTCTTTGAGTTTTACATCTATAAAACGGTCGATTGCTTCTGTTATATTTATTTTATTAGATTGATCAAATTTTCTTATTGGTTTGAAAGACCATAATTCTTTTGCTTTTAGTTCTAATGAATTTTCATTTAACAGCTCTGATTTTGGTCCAGTAGCTCCTTCTTGTATCCATTTTTGAAAAACTTCTATTTCTTTTAGAGTTAAACTGGTCTTTGGAGGCATAGCTGTATCTTCATCAATCCTTTTAATAGATTGAATCAATAAACTTTTTTTAGGCTTGAACGGAACTACGGCGGGACCTGAAGTGCCACCTTTTAAAATAGACGAAATGGAGTCGAGAACTAACCCACCTTTACTTTTCCCTGATTCATGGCTGTGACAATTATAGCATTTCTCTTTTAATATTGGTCGGACTGTATCTTGAAAAAACTTAATTTCTAAGCTTTCTCCATAAGCCACTTGTAGGAGATTAAATAATATGAGAGACTGAATTATTATTTTCATTTTAGTACCTTTTGATTAATGCCATCCATTATTATCGAGATCAACTGGGTTTCCATAACCGAATGTTAGAGGGAATGTAAACAATTCTGAATGACCATCTAAAAAAAGCATATTTACACGTCTTTTTGAGGAGGAGTGCCACCAGCTTCGTGGATCTTCCATCGATCGGTTCATATGCCAATTAAAATCACCTAGAACAACTTTTTGGGAAATTTTTTCAAATGATTGAAAATGCGGAGGCCTTTTGCCATGACTAACGTGTTGGGTGCCAAACTGAGTTCTGTCATGCTGGATTTGATAACTACTGCCATAAATCTCATAAGCTGTTTTACCCACAGGTGTTTTTTTTCTTGGCATCACCTTTATCTGATGGGCATTCTGCAACCTTAAAGTTACTCTCTATGTAGATGTTTAAAGGTCTATCTATTGGACTTGTCGCTGGATAGATAGTTCCATTCCCTGAATGACCAATAACATTGTGCCAGTCATTATTATTAGTCATCTCCCCATTTGAATCAACAATATATTTGAATAGAGAAGTTCCTATTTGATTTAAATTAGACAGACATACGGATCGTTTTGTTAACTCTTTCGCTCTTTGTAGTGAAGGAAGTAGGACACTTATAAGAATTCCAATAATCGCAACAATTACTAATAATTCAATTAACGTAAATTTTTCACTTTTCATAGTTACACTCTTTTAAATATATTGAGATTGGAGGAAGGTGATATTTGGCTGGTTATTAGGTGAAACAATTGAAAATTTAGAGAATTACAAAAATAATAATTTTTTGTCTAAAACTTTAAAAAATGACTGAGAAGGCATAGACTTGAGGAATGATATCCAACTTTAAATTGATAAATATAGAATGCTAACCAGAAATACATTACTAGAGCGAGTACGTGACAGATCTGATGAGAAGTCATGGGAAGATTTTGTCTCTATTTACAGGCCATATATATATTATTTCCTCTGTCGAATGAACCTATCACATGAAGATGCTGAAGATATAGCTCAAAATTCTTTAGTAAAACTATGGGATAAAATGCCGGAATTCAAAAAAGGGTTTCGAACAGGTGCTTTCAGAGCATGGCTATGTCGAATAGTAAAAAACCAAGCACTAAATTTAATTAAACGACAACAAAACCTTAATAGAAAACTTGAACAACTCTGTATTAAAATTGAAAGTATGGAAAGTCCTGAATTGGAGTCTATTGCTCAAAAGGAGTGGGATGTTTATCTTGCAAACCTAGCTTGGAAAGAAGTTGAAAAAGAATGTAATCAAAACTTACGACAGTGTTTTAAATTAAGCATGAAAGATTTATCACCTAAGGATATAGCAGAAAAGCTTGGTATACCCAAAAGCTCTGTACTTGTTTACAGGAAAAGGGTAAAAGATAGATTAAAAGAAAAGATTATATCTCTTCAGGATCAGTATCTATAATGAGTAAAAATACTAAAGAATCTGAAATCTGCCCATTCCCCAATTTATTATCATTTATAGACGAAATAGATAAAGACGATGACAAGTTAGATCCTCAGCTCCAAAATATTATAGAATCACTAATCGACAATAGCAGTAAGTATTCACAAAAAGCTTACATTGCTTCAGGAGGAATGAAAACTATCTCAAGTGTAAGGGATTCTAGTAGCTTGAGAAATGTTGCTTTTGCAGAAATAAAAGGTGAATATACTGACCTACAAATTAATAGTTTTTATAATGAAGCACGTATTACTGCACAGCTTGAACATCCAAACATAGTTCCAGTCTATGAAATAAGTCATGAAGGAGGGAAACCTTACTTCACGATGAAAGAAATTCATGGTCAAACACTTGGGACTTTATTACATCAGTTGGCTGATAAAGAACCAATAGTTACATCTGAATACTCTCTCAATAAACTCTTAGATATTTTTTTAAAAATTTGCGATGCTATTGGTTACGCTCATTCTAAGGGCATAATCCACTTAGATTTAAAGCCAGATAATATACACGTAGGTGAGTTTGGTGAAGTTTTAGTAATTGATTGGGGCTTATCTAAAAATATAACTGACCTTAGTTTTGAAAATGCAGAATACATATCATCTCAACTAGACCTCCAGAATACTTTGGATGGGTATGTTAAGGGCACTATAGGTTACATGGCACCTGAGCAAGCTAGGGGCGAAAACAGTAAAAAAGATAAGCTAACAGATATATATTCATTGGGTGCTATTTTATATAGTCTATTGACTTATAAGGCACCATATAAAGATAAAAATATGGAAATAGCTTTAGCGAAAATTGCGACCGGAGAATTCACTCCTTTTAAAGAGGGCTTACCTGAAACTTTAAAAGCCGTTGTCTATAAAGCCATGGCATTAAAGAAAGAGAACCGTTATCAAACAGTAAAAGAATTAAGGAAGGATATTGAGCTGTATCTACAAGGGTTTGCACCAGCAGCTTTAGAGGCTGATAGCACTACTTTGTTAAGACTCTTCCTAAAAAGAAATAAGCTTGTAATCGCGATGCTTTTTGCTTTTACAAGTGTAATATTCATTACGTCTTTAACTTTTATATTTCAGCTTCAGGAAAAAGAAAAGATTTCTAGGAATAATGCTAAAACAGCTCGAGCCAATGCTGTAAAAGCGCACACTCTTTATCAAAATTTAATCAAAGCAAATAAAGACAAAAAACAATTAACTGAGATTTCTGTACCGTTTACAAGTGATCTTTGCAAACACTTCATCCATCAAATGAAGTTTGATGATGCTTATGAGGCCTTGTTAAAGGTCAGTAATCAGAAGATCGATGATGCTGTCTATTGGGCATACCTTGGGCAATTACAGCTTGGTTTTCATGACGTACAACAAGCAAGAGACAGTTACCAGAAAGCATTAGCAACTTCAAATAATACTAGAAGTAAGGTTATTAACCAATTTTACTTAAACTTGTGTTTAGAGTCAGAAGTAAATCCTCCTTTGGATTCAATAATAAGAATAATTACTTCGATAAACAAAGAATTTACCAATCATGAAAATATAATTTCTCACTTATGTAGCACAGTCTATAAAAGTAAAGAATATACGAACAATGAAAAAGTTAACTTTTTAAAAGAAACTTTAATGGTTCTTAATCCAGGTTTAATTGAGAGCAGTATTACATATAATTCACAAAATAATCTACTAGATTTCAATGGTTCTAAAAAATTAAAAAACATCAGCCCATTGACTCATTTCCCGGTTAGTACTTTAATCCTTAGAAACTGTACATCTTTGAGTGACATACGTTATATAAAAGCCAATAATCTCGATAAATTGGACCTCTCTGGCCTTTCTTCGATTTCTTTAACACCCTTGAATACCCTAAATCTTTATTACCTGGCTTTGCGTAACATAAGTATAAAAAAAATGAATTTATCTAATTCTTTACTTAGATATGCCGACTTCAGCCATTCTACGATCAACCTTCAAGAATTAGTAAAACCCAAAATAGAACATTTAAACCTATGTCAAGCTACTATAGTAGGAGAGAAAAGCTCTAATTTCCTCAGGTCACTGAAAAGTATTAATATCCCTTCAAATTATGCTTTTTCTGAAAAACAAAGCCAAATCCTAAAAGCTAAAAATGTGAAGTTGAACCTTTGTAATTGTAAAGAAGAGAACAAATGCGTTTTTCCAAAATTTTAAGTTTCAAAAAACCTATCTATCCAACTATATATCAATAACTCATATTAAAATAAGCACTCAAATCAAAAGTCTTTATTGGTTGGCATACAACCCAAAAAGAGTTTCTCGATGTACAAAAGTTAAAAGGTCAATCGCTCATAACTCTGGATGCCTTTGGTCAAATTCAAAAAGAAAATCAACTGACCCTAAGTCGAAAGCCACTCTACTTTTGTAGTGAAGAGACTGTGAAGGCCCTTTTTTGATAATTGATAATTGAAGATCTTAAGCAAGGAAATCTATCTAATTAGGCTCCGAACCCTTAGGATCTTCGCCACCACTATTTTTTTTGCATGGAATAACTTCCATCTCAGTAACAAACTTAATTTCCACTCGTATAAAGCTCACTAATGTCAACGTTTAAACAGTGAAGTGTTTTGTGAAAACTATCTTTATATATTTTTTTATAGCAACGAGTGTCAGTGTTGCGCCGCCAGTAAACTTTAAAACCAAGATTCTACCTATCCTCAAAAAGTCTTGTTTTAAGTGCCACAGCCAAAAGAGTAAAAAACCGAAAACTGGCTTGCGCTTAGATGCCGAGAATGAGATGAAGAAATTCGAAGAACTTATCGCTCCTAGAGATCCTACCAAAAGTAGCTTATATACACTTGCTTCTTTACCAAAAGGTCATGACAACATCATGCCTTCTGAAAGCAAAGCTCCAGTACTTCTACGAAAGGTGCTTTAGGTGCACAAAAAGATGCCAACAAACCCGTTGAGGAAGAAGAATTAGATCTTATAGACTAGATCTAAATCAATCTTTAACTTGAAAATAACACAAGTTGATTTTAATATATAGAAACAGTTTAAGGAATTATCATGAAACGATTTACACTAATAGAGCTCCTTATCGTCATAGCGATTATTGCAATTTTAGCATCTCTGTTAATCCCTGGTATTAGTTCTGCAAGAGAAAAAAGTGTTCGAGCTGTTTGCCTGAGTAACCTTAAACAATCTGGCTATATAAATATCAATTATGCCAAGGATCACAATAGTAAACTCAATCCCTCAAGTGGTCCTCATGGCGATGTTGAAAACTTAGCCTGGATAGGTCCACAAACGATTAGTGGTTTTGAGCCCTATGTTAAAGACAATTGGACTGTTTTTGATTGTCCAAATCACGATTCTCCTACACTTGCAACCGGGCGAAGTTTCAAATATGCAGGCGCTAACGTTATAGGTTACGCTTATCATGGGGGGATCATTACCTCTAAGCTTCAAGAGATCGGCGAAGTATGGGTCGCTCCGCAAAGACTGACGGATGAATCTAACCTAATTCTCATGAGTGACCGTATAGAATCTCCAGATGACTGGAAAGCGGGTTATGCTCATGGCGAAAAAGGAAGAATCAGAGCACCTAAAGGTTCTACGATAAACCCTAACAGTTTCGGCAGCCAAGGAGGCAATCAATTGACTCTTCAATTAGATGCTAAATGGGTACCTCAAAAACAGATGACTGGACAAAGTGGTGGTGAATATGCCACGGTCTTATTATGGTGGAAGCAACCGGAGAATTAAAGCTTCTGTCTCTTTGAGATTCATGTAATAAGCGATCTTACATGAATCAAAAGGTCCTTTATTCAAACTCTCAACATCATCCTTACTTTTCTTTGATTGAAGAAAACTTAGGCACAAAGAAAGGATCTAATCAACTAGTTCTGTAAGAAAAGCTAGATCTTGTTAAGTGAGGGAATATAGCAAAAAACTTTTAAATGGCATTCAAAAAACATAGAATAGAATAATCACTTGAAGGATTACTATGAAAAGATTCACTTTACTAGAACTGCTTGTTGTCATCGCTATTATCTCCATTTTAGCAACTCTTTTAGTACCCGCTATTAGTTCTGCAAGAGAGAAAAGTGTACGAGCCGTCTGTCTGAGTAATCTCAAGCAATGTGGTTATATAAATGTTGAGTATGCCAAGGATCATAACAACAAGCTCAATCCCTCAAGTGGCCCTCATGGCGATGTAGAAAACTTAGCTTGGCTAGGTCCACAAACGATTAGTGGTTTCACTCCCTATGTCAAAGATAACTGGAGTGTTTTTGATTGTCCAAATTACAGTTCTTCTACACTTGCCACTGGGCGGAAGTTTGAATACGCCGGTGCTAATATCATAGGTTATGGTTATCATGGGGGGATCATTGTCTCTAAACTTAAAGAGATCGGTGAAGCATGGGTTGCTCCAGAAAGACTGACGGATGAATCTAACCTAATTCTCATGTCTGAACGCATCGAAACTCCAGATAACTGGAAAGGACGTTTTCTTCATGGAAAGAATGGGCAAATAAGAGGAGTCAAAGGTCATACATTGAACCCACAAGACTTTGGGAGCGAGGGAGGCAACCAATTGACACTTCAATTAAGTGCTAAGTGGATACCACAAAAACAGATGACTGGTCAAAGCGGCGGTGAATATTCAGCAGTCCTCTTGTGGTGGAAACAACCAGACTAATCCTCTACGAGCTACAGTCATCCAACAGACTGAGTACCACTTTTACTTAGACAGTGAGATAACCGCTTCTGCTAAAGCTTCGCCAATCAAACTATAAACCTTTGCTGATCCCATATAGTGATAAGCCGCATTTGATTTACCTTTCTTCTCAAGTTCTAAATCTTTTTTCGTGAAAATCTTTTTACGATACTCCGCCATGAATTTGGCTTGATCCAGCTATATTTAACCACTTGAGGCATAAGCAGCCTACTAGAAAAGCTCTTATATTCTAAAATCTACTTAGCTGTGATCTCTGAATTAGTTAATATGCTTTTCTCTTTCACCTTTTGATTTTCTTAAAAATTTTCATCAAATAATAATATTTAAGAATTCTTAGGCTATTTAGCTTATAAGATCGAAAAAGAAGATACTTTTTTACGAATAAAATCTCGTAGAAAACACTATCACTTTTGACCTACTCCCTAAAACATAGAATTTTAATAAACAACTAAATTCTAACATTCAATCACCAATACATACAAAAACACAAACATAAAAGTGTAATATTCGATTAAATAAAATTGCACGCAAACAATAGAAAAAGACATTATTCTTAAATCAAATCAATGAATATTTGGTTCTACCATATAGCCAAATTATCTTAATAATTGAATTGGAGAATAAAGAATGAAATTGTGTGTCTACTTTATGGTTCTTTTCGTAACTGCGGTGTCGAGCTACTCAGCCCCACCTCTAAACTTCGAAAGAGATATATTACCCATCTTTAAGAACTCGTGTTTTAAGTGCCATAGCGATGAGACTAAAAAGCCAAAAGCTGGCCTGCGAATGGACCTTAAAGAAAAGATGCTGACTCATGAAGACTTTTTAACTCCGGGTAAAGCTAAGCAAAGTTCTTTATATACACTTATCGCCCTCTCCAAAGGCCATGACGACATCATGCCTCCAGAAAACAAAGCTCCTGAAGTATCTGCTAAAGATATAGAGAAAGTTAAAAACTGGATCAATCAAGGCGCTCATTTCAATAACTGGGAAAAGTACGTTTCCAACAAAGTCATAAAACTAGAGTCTGGCCTCTCAAAAGCTAAAGTTAAAACGGACTTAAAATCGGCCTCTGCCATGATCGACTCATTAGTTAAAAAGAATTTGATCTCTAAGAAACTCAAAGCCAATCCAAAAGCTGACGATGAAACTTACCTTCGACGTACTTACATCAGTATAATAGGTAGAATTCCAAGTTTAGAAGAAGCTCGCTCTTTCCTTGATTCAAATGATCCAAATAAAAAGATCAAACTCATCAAGCAACTACAAAACAGTCCTGGTTATGTGAGCAACAACTTCAACTACTGGGCTAACATCCTACGAGTTAAAAGTAACCAAAAAGGAAATCTGAATGAAGTTTGGACTGAGTATTTAAAAAGCTCAATAGAAGAAAACAAACCCTACGATAAATGGGTTCATGAAATGGTGACTGCCGAAGGTAGACTTTGGGAAAACCCGGCAATCGGCTTTATGTATCGCGATGCGAAAAACAGAGTTGCCGGTTATGAGTCTCTGACATCTGTTTTTCTTGGAACTGAAATAGCTTGTGCTCAGTGTCACGATCACCCTTACGACACCATCACTCGTCGAGACTATTTTGAAATGTATGGTTACTACAACTCAAGTAACATGTACTTCCCATCTAAGAAAAGACTTAAATACCTAGATGGACAAAAGATGCATCAGCGTGGCATGAAAGTTCACGACAACATGCGCAAAAAGATTTATGACTATGGCACTCTTCAAGCTTCTAAAGAAGTCTATCTCACTGCATTTATAAGTATGCAAAGAATCGGCGATAAAGTTACATCTAGACCTGATTCTCGTTTTAGTAAATTTCCTCATGACTATCAATATGACGACGGTCAACCAAAGAAACACTTAGAACCAAATGTACTATTTGGCAAAATACGTAAGACCAAAGAAGGCGAAAAACCAATAAGAGTTTTTGCCGATTGGCTAATCGATCCAGATAACTTAAAATTCACTTATGTAGCGTCGAATAGACTCTGGCACCGCATCATGGGCGAGTCTTTACTTGGAAGGCTTACTCACATTTCGCAAATAGAGAACTCTATGAACCCAGAGCTTAGTCGTTACCTTGCCGAGCTTTTCGTTTCTCTTAAGTATGACCAAAAGGCATTTGAACGGGTTATCTTTAATTCTCAGATCTATCAAAGAATGGCCAGTATAGAAGGTCAAACTAAGAAGCAAAAAGCTTTTACTGGACCAGTCTTAAGACGATTGACCGCAGAACAGCTTTGGGACTCGCTCATGACTTTGATCGACCCAAATCTGGATAAGAACATTGTCCGTGAAAAGCCTGATTTATCTTACTTAACAGGACTCGTCAATGCAAAAACAGAAGATGAGTACTGGTCAATGATCGAAAAAGGTGCAAAAGAACTAAGACCTGCTCATACAAACTACCTAAAAAATAAAAGAGCTCGTGAAGTCTTTTCAGGAAAAATTGATTCCAAATATTTCAAAAGAGCCTCTGAACTACGACAGCCAACGCCTATCGGTCACTTCATGAGACTTTTTGGTCAAGCTGACCGAGAAACCGTCGAAGACCAATGGATCAACCCAACTGTACCACAGTCTCTAACACTATTGAATGGTCCATTGTTTGACTATATCACTGCGCCAAACTCTAAATTCATGAAGCAGCTTAAACAGAGCAAGCTTACTGAGGATAAGGTCAGAAGCATTTTCACGGCCACTCTAAGTAAGCGACCAAGTCAAGACCAGTTAGATGAGTCTATCTCATTGCTCAATCAATCGTCTGGTTCTGAAGACTATAAAAGTCTCATCTGGGGACTGCTCAACACTCGTCAATTTCTATTTATTCCATAAGGAGCTACCATGTTTAATAACGATATAAACCGCCGACAGTTCATTCTTCGTCAAGCAAAAACACTACTTGGTGTAAGCACTATTAGCCCTCTTCTTTCAAACCAGCTTCTTGCCAATACAGCCGCGAAAGCAAAAGCTCAAAATGTCATTCACCTATTCATGGATGGTGGTATGAGTCACATCGACACTTTTGACCTGAAGTTAGATAACAAAACTGTCCAAGGTCCGGTCACGGGGATAAAAACAAGTGAAACTGGTTTAAAGATAACTGATAAGCTACCGCGTTTGGCGAAACACATGAACAAGTTTGCGCAGATTCGCTCTATGCATCACACTCAAGGTAACCATGAACCTGCACTCTACTATATGTATACAGGATTTGAGCATGAACCTGGTGTTATAGTCCACCCGAGTCTTGGAGCTTGGGTCTCGAAACTTGGAACCAAGAGTAATCCAAACCTACCTATTTATGTGAGATCTGGAAGTTTAGCTGGTCACCCAGCAAATGGTTTCTTCGAAGTGCAAGATGCGCCTCTACCAATCAGTAGTCCGACTGCCGGTTTACAGAACAGTAAACACCCTGAGTGGATGACTAAGAGTAAGTTTCAAAAGAACCTGTCCTTTGCTCAAAAGATGGATAAGGAGTTTTTGAGTAACTATAACTCAAAACAAGTCAGAGCTTATTCCGACCTCTACAAAGATGCTATTGCCATGATGTCCTCAAAAGACTTAGAAGCATTTGATATAAATAAAGAGCCAGAAAAAATCAAAAAACTCTACGGTGATGAAACATTCTCCCAAGGTTGTCTTCTCGCTCGAAAGCTAGTAGAAAAAGGTGTTCGCTTTGTTGAAGTTGATCTTGGTGGTTGGGACTCTCATACTGACAATCATAAACAAGTCACCGCTAGATGCAAAATTCTCGATGAAGGTCTCAATGCGCTCATGACCGATCTCGAAAACCGAGGTTTACTCGAAACAACCCTTGTAGTTATTTCAACAGAATTTGGCCGTAGTCCAAACATTGACGAATATGCAGGTCGTGGTCACAATCCTCTTGGCTTCACTACTCTTATGGCAGGCGCCGGTATAAATGGTGGTGCAATTTATGGTAAAACCGATAACACTGGCCGAGAAGCTGTCGATAAACACACGAGTAGCTTAGACTTCAATGCCACTATCGCTTGGGCTCTTGGTTTAGATATGAACAAACTTTTTCTACCATTTGCTGGTGGTCAGAAATTTAGCGTTATAGGGAAAGATACAGGAACTAAGGGAAGACCGATAACAGAAATATTCTCATAGGAACAATATGAAAAAAGTTAACTTTACGCTTATAGAGCTCTTAGTTGTCATTGCCATATTAGGCATTTTAAGTTCGATACTCTTACCATCACTTCATAAGTCTAGAGCGGCGTCTCAAGCAGCTGTGTGCATGTCGAACTTGCAACAGCTTGGACGTTTCAGCATGGTATTTGCACAAGAGCACAACAATATATTGCCCCACTCTTGTTCAAATGACAGCGGTGTTGCTCCATCAAGTAGATACTTTACTGATAAATACTACGATAAAGCGGGTAAGTATACTCACTTTTTCACCATCTGGAGAAACTATGGCTATGCCGACGAAGGCCTAAACTGTCCGACTGCAAGGCAAGAACTACAGCCTCGTTGGGAAGGTGAAGGAAATAAATTCAATGATTACAGCCAAAACTTCTATATGGGCGGTATGAGAAATGGTGGAGTCCCGCGAACTACACGTTTGAAGTCCACTAACTACATATTTACCGATGGAAACCTATATAGCTTAATCAATGGTTCTGAGTACCACATACAAAGTTCGATCCGTCTAAAACAAAATGGTTCAGGAAATCTTCCTTGGATGAATGATGACATCGATTACCCGGAACTCCAAGGTCACTCAAGACAAACTTCAAACTTTCTCTTTGGTGACCTTCATATTGAGACCAGAAACTACAATAAACTTATTTCTCTTAATCGTGATGACGTTGATGAACTCAATGGAAAAAACGACTAAGTAAACAATCCCCACACAACACACACGCACTGTGGCGCTCTTGCGTCACTAAAAAGCACCGGAGTTTAACTTCGGTGCTTTTTATTTCTACTAATCATAATCCAAATTCAGTATTATCTCATCCGAGCTAATACTTATACCCTGTTGAGTTCTAACTTTATGATGCAATACAGAACCGTCTATTTTTGCAAATGGATAACGAGCTACACCCGTAAAGTGTGTTTGTCGCCAATATGAGCTACTTTCATTTATTAAGTACCCTACTGCGCCAAACTCTGTTGATAGGACAACTTTCGAAGGTGTATTTATTTGACTTAAAAACCTCCCTCCTAAGCTCGTCCACACATTGTATTCATTACCCACATAACTCGAACCTACTTTGTGGTAGACATCCACATCATCATCATTAAATGGACATTCCATCTGTGGAGCCTCGACTCCATCTACGGTTAAACCAATATACTCATTCAGTGGTTTTTCTGTCACTTCTAATGGCCATTGATAGTTACTGCCTTTCTTGCCTATCCAGCTACGGCCTTGATGATTATCAATAGTATTATATCTCTCGTGAGGAAACTTGTTGTGATTCGCTAAAAGATAGCCATGAGTCCCAGTTTGGTAAGTTTTTAAATTGGCAAAACAAACCGCTCTTTTAGAGGCCTTTCGAGCCTTATGTAAAGAAGGAAGTAAAATTGAAAATAACATACCGATGATAGCGATAACCACCAATAACTCGATTAACGTAAAACCACTTACACTTTTTTTAGATTTCGTCCCGTTGAACACACTCACACAATAACCTCACAACACATTTCCATAAAATACCACACACGCATAGGCGATAGGAAACTTTTGTGGATTTCTTACAGCAAAAAATGATTTTATTTCAAAGATTCGTAAATTTCTTTATTAGTCTTGGCAACACTTTCTAAATAGACCTTAAAGGGTAAAGCCTGACTGTCTGTAATCATACAATTCCTAAATCTTGTTAATTCAATATGTAGAACACTTCGAGTCAGAGAATCATAACTGGATCGTAGCCTCAGTCCAACTGTCACGATTCTTGCGATATTTCTTATAAAATTGAGGATATATGCGTTAATGAGGAAATTTACACTCATAGAGCTCTTAGTTGTTGTCGCAATAATCGGCATATTGGTTAGCATGCTTTTACCAGCTATTTCAAAAGCTCGAGCTGCAACTAAAGCTGCTGTTTGCACATCCAATCAAAAGCAAATCGGTATTGCCATCATGAGTTACTCAAGTTCAAATAACGGCATCTACCCATATGGACTTTCTATTCCTGCAGGCCAACATTCTGGAGAAAACAATAAGTATGGAGGTTTAGTTCCGTAAGCGTCAATTCTAGGGCATCTTCATCTTAAGCATAGTCATCCTATACTTGTTTTGTTTATTAAAAATAAGGCATATGATGAAGTTCAACAATAAGCAAGAACAGTATGAGTGGTGGACTAAGGCCATCGGAAAAATTCAAAG
>JAJPOQ010000034.1 GCA_021232515.1 Lentisphaeraceae bacterium | reverse complement strand
CCATTCGTAGTATTGCCAAAATTGAATTCCAACTTCACGGCACCCCTCACGGATACTTTTATCATGACTTTGAATTTTTCCGATGGCCTTAGTCCACCACTCATACTGTTCTTGCTTATTGTTGAACTTCATCATATGCCTTATTTTTAATAAACAAAACAAGTATAGGATGACTATGCTTAAGATGAAGATGCCCTAGAATTGACGGTTACTTATAAGCGGCGAGGAACTTTGTGGGAGCAGCGTTTTAAGTGTACGAAGTTAGTTGGTTCAGAGGCTTTGGTTTCTTGTTTGCAATATGTTGAGCTCAACCCTGTTCGGGCCGAGATAGTTGAAGACCCAAAAGATTACCGCTTTTCAACTTATAGTATATGGCATCAGCGTGGAACTCACCCTTTTCAGAAATCATTCAAAAAGCATATGCTTCCTGCTCTTTCTATTTACTTAGATTCTAGATCTCTAAAAGGCCTCCAGGAGTATTTTCGAAGTAGGTTTGCCAGTATGCTGAGTTTAGAGTGTGAGGACCCCGCCAATATACTTTTGACTAGAAGTCGGTACTGGATAGATAGCGTAGTTTTAGGAAGTCAGATCGCTCTACGTGATCACTCCATAGATATTTGGGGTAAGCAGCGAGGAAAGAAAAAGCGCTTCACAAAGTTCTGTGAAGCAGCTGAAGAACCTTTATTTGGGTTAAGGCGCTTATCTTAGTAAACAGTATTTAGCTTCCATTTTTCTGAATTTGATTAAAACTTTCTATTTTGTGTCAACTAATAGAGGATGACTGTAATAGGTCTTTTAAATAAACTGTGTGAGTGAATTTATAGGCTATAGAGTGGGAGGCAAATAGTTGAGTCCATTTTTGGAAATGGTGCATATATTCGCTACATTCAGCAAATGCTTGGAGATGCCAGCCTCGAAACAACCCAGGTTTACACTCGTGTTTCAATTACCCAACTGAAGCAGGTTCACGATTTAACTCCCCCATCAAACTATAGAGAAATAAACTCTCAAAAGTCAGAAGAATAGCTTTCAAAAAAGCTCCTTTCGCGCGTTCTTATCAATGTTGATAGCTTCTGTTGGATGCTCTTTGTTAGCCAACTAAAAGAAAAAGTGTATATTATAACATGAACAAATCAATGGAGAAAAAGATGTTAGCTTTAAAAGCTACTTATACAGATGGAAAACTTACAGCTCTCGACGGAACTGAGCTTCCTCATGGAACTCAAGAAGTGATCGTTACCTTCTTAGAAGAACCGAGCGAAGAGCTTTCTGAGGAATTCAAAGCTGAACTAGATAGAAGGACGGCAGCTATTGATGATGGCACTGCTAAATTAATCCCTGGTGAAGATGTATTTCGAGAGCTTAGACAAAAATATTCATGAATTATTTCTTTTCCGAAGATGCTTACAAAGACCTCGAAGAGTCGGAGCTTCATTATAATAACGAACAATTTGGCTTAGGTGAAGAGTTCCTTGATGAAGTTTTCGCAGGAGTCCTCCATATTTCTGACGATCCATCAATTTGGCAAAAAGTCCACAAAGAGCTGCAGCGTTACTCTCTAAAACGCTTTCCGTTTAAAATCATCTACCGTGTTCAAGGCGATGCAATTCAAATCGTTGCTATAAACCATGATAAACGTCATCCAAAATATTGGAAGAAATAACTTTTTTAATTAGACGCTATTTCTAGGTTAGAAAACTCCAAAGGGTTCCTTCAATTTAAAAGATCGTGGATATACTTAGAGCAGGTGGAATTCCTTGCGGATATAAAATCACAAAAGAAGCAGAGAATCTACTGGATAGCCAGATAGAGTTTTTAGTCTACTATCCACATGATTAGAAGTTAGGTATATTCTTTGCTGAAAAAGCTTCACCATATTTTTTTCATCCAAGGCAATTTCTTGAAAATATTTTTGATTACATATTCTCAGCCATTTCTCTGAATTTGATTAAAAAACTTTCTATTTTGTGTCAACTAATTGAGGATGACTGTAATAGGTCTTTTAAATAAACTGTGTGAGTGAATTTATGAGACTGAAAGATTTTACTTTGGTTGAGCTTCTTGTGGTTATTGCTATCATCGGCATATTGATGACTTTACTATTACCTTCTCTTGGTAAAGCTCGAGAAAAAGCGGAACAGGCAGTTTGTCTTAGCAATCAGAAACAAATATCTATAGCGACTTATTCTTTTTCTAGTGAGACTGAAAATAAACTTCCTTCATTGAGAAAGGGTGATGCTGCATCGAATGTGAAATCAGCTTGGAAGTCACAGTTATCTCCTTTCATAGGTGACTATTATGCACCTAGTAGTCTTGAGTTGACGAAAGGTGTTTTTCGCTGTCCAACATCGCTGAAATCTATGCCGGAAATTTATAATCCACTTGTGCGTCAAGCGGGAGGAATCGCCTACAATGGTTATGGCTTGAGGAATAAGTATTTCAATGGTCTAGGTGGTTCTACTGGACCGGAAAATGCAGCGTCTCTTGCAACTGTCATAGAGCCGGCGGATACTATATTGACTTCAGATTCGACTGACACCTATGGCGAGTTAGGTGATTTGTTGGTGATCTATCTCCCAAGTTACAATCAAAGTAAATCGGCAACGAGACATAATAAGGGTGGGATAGTTGGGTTTGTTGATGGACACGCTTCATATAAATCTTATGCGGCTTTGGAAGCGGGTGTAAATGGTGACAGGGACTACTACTTGAAAAGGGATAAAGACAAAGCTTGGTCGTCAGACTAGAATTTGTGGAGAATAGCCCACCTCAAATTGAGATGGGCTAAATATTTTTAAAGCTTCTCGAAGAAGTCTTCGCCTTTGTTATTGACGATGATAAATGCCGGAAAATCTTCAACTTCGATTTTCCAAACAGCTTCCATTCCGAGTTCTTGGTATTCTAAAACTTCAACTTTCTTGATACAGTCTTTACCAAGTCTCGCAGCAGGGCCACCGATAGAACCTAGATAGAAACCACCGTAAGCTTTACATGCTTCACGAACTTGTGCTGTTCTGTTACCTTTTGCCAGCATGATCAAGCTACCGCCTTCTTTTTGGAAAGGCTCAACATAAGGGTCCATGCGCTGAGCTGTTGTTGGTCCGAAAGAACCAGAAGCCATGCCGTCTGGAGTTTTGGCTGGACCAGCATAGTAGACTGGGTAGTCTTTAATGTATTGTGGCAGGCCATCGCCGTTATCGAGTCTTTCTTGAAGTTTTGCATGAGCTATGTCACGAGCAACAACAATTGGACCAGAAAGATTGACTCGAGTCAGAGGAGGGAGGTCCTTCATCTTTTCGAGATTTGTAGCCATCGGTTCATTGAGGTCGATACTGACAACATCTTCTTCTTTAACGATATGGTGATCTGAGCTAGGAAGAAGTTGTTCTGGATGTTCTTCAAGTTGCTCGAGGAATATGCCTTCAGCAGTGATTTTACCTTTGATGTTTCTATCAGCAGAACAAGAAACGCCCATGCCGACAGGACAAGAAGCACCGTGTCTTGGAAGACGAATGATGCGAACATCGTGACAGAAGTACTTGCCGCCAAATTGAGCACCTATGCCAGACTCACGAGTTATCTGTAATACTTGTTCTTCAAGCTTAGTGTCGCGGAAAGCACGACCAGTCATATCGCCTTCAGTAGGGATATTGTCCAAGTAACCAGCAGATGCGAGTTTGACTGTTTTCAGATTTGCCTCGGCAGATGTACCGCCGATAACTAGAGCTAGGTGATAAGGTGGGCAAGCAGCTGTTCCTAGATCGCGGATTTTTTCTCTAACGAACTCGAGCATGCTTTTTTCATTTAAAAGAGCTTTAGTTTTTTGATAGAGATAAGTTTTGTTGGCGGATCCACCACCTTTCGCAAGCATGAGGAACTTGTACTCATTTCCTTGAGTTGAATAGATGTCGATTTGAGCCGGAAGGTTATTGCCCGTATTTTTTTCGTCATACATGCTTAGAGGTGCAACTTGTGAGTAACGTAGATTGTCTTCCTGGTAGACGTCGTAGACACCTTGAGAAAGAGCTTCGGCGTCATCGCCTTCAGTTAGGACGTTCTGTCCTTTTTTGCCCATGATGATAGCGGTACCAGTGTCTTGACAACCAGGCATGATTTTCTGGGCAGCGATAGTTGCGTTCTTAAGAAGTTCACCAGCAACAAAACGGTCATTTTCAGAAGCTTCAGGGTCTTTAAGGATGTTCGAAAGTGACTCAAGGTGTGATCTTCTGAGGAAGTGAGCAACGTCAAAAAAGGCTTGGTAGGTAAGCTTACATAAAGCTTCAGGTTCAACTTTTAGGAATTCCTGATCGCCTAGTTTGACTGTTGAGACGCCTTCTTTGCCTAAAAACTTATATTCTGTATTGTCATCGCCATGCTGAAAGAGTGGGCTGTAATTAAAATCTGCCATGTCCTGCCTTTTGTCTTTTTATCTGTCACATAAGAGTAACAAAGTTTAACTTGTGGCTTCTCAAAACGGGTATTTAATGAGAGCTGTAAAAACTAATAAAACGACTATACTTCATGTTTTAATGAAGGAAAGCAGCGCTACTGTAGCGCTCGGTTATTTTGAGTGCTCATTGGGTCATAATTTTATATTGAGGTCATGAATGATAAAGGTTGAAAACCTCTGTCGTAATTTTGGTGAAATAAAAGCAGTTAAGAATATTTCATTCTCTGTCGAAAAAGGTGATATTCTTGGATTTATCGGACCAAACGGTGCTGGCAAATCAACAACTATGAGAATGATCACAGGTTACTTAACTCCTAGTTCTGGAACTGTTGAAATAAACGGTAAGAACCTTCTAGATAACGAAAGTTTTTGTAAAGACAGTATTGGTTACTTACCTGAAAGTGCGCCGATGTATGGCGATATGACTGTTCGCAACTTTCTCCTTTTTTGTGGTGATATACGTGGTATGTCGACGCAGGAAAGAAAAACTGCAGTTGATAGCGTGATCGAAAAATGTTTCCTTCAGAAAGTAGAGCACCAAACCATTTCGACTTTATCTAAAGGTTTCCGTCAAAGAACTTGTTTCGCCCAAAGCATTCTTCACGACCCACCAGTTTTGATTCTCGATGAACCTACGGATGGTTTAGACCCGAACCAGAAATATGAGATCCGTAAAATTATCAGAAACTTTGGTAAAGATAAAGCCATCATCCTTTCAACTCACATACTCGAAGAAGTCGAGTCACTTTGTAATCGAGTCATCTTACTCAGTCAAGGTGAGAAAAAAGCCGATGAGCCAATTGCTGAATTTACAGCACGTAACTCGAAGCTAAGTGCAACTTTCCGTGAGTTAACTGTTGGTGGCAAGATTGAAGAGGAGACTAAAGCATGAAGTCTTTAAATAAGATCAAAGCTATCGCCAAGCGTGAGTTTTTTGCCTACTTCAATAGTGCACTTGCTTATGTTTTTCTCTGTGCATTTTTAATCAGTGGTTCAATTTTTGTTTTCAAATTTGCCGATTGGTTTACAGTCGATGAAGCGAGTTTAAGAGCTTTCTTTAATTTTCACCCTTACTTATATCTTTTCTTCATTCCTGCACTCGGTATGAGAGTTTGGGCCGAAGAAGACAAAGAGGGAACTCTCGAGCTTCTTTTAACTATGCCGATCAGTGCTTGGCATGCGGTGACTGGTAAGTTTATCGCCGGTTGGTTATTTATTGGCTTTTCACTTATCCTCACATTCCCACTTATATTTACAGTTGCTTATTTCGGTGACCCAGACTGGGGTAGGCTTTTCTCTGGTTATGTCGGTAGTTTTCTCGCTGGAGGTATGTGCTTTGCACTAACGTCTCTAACATCCGCATTTACCCGAAATCAGGTAATAAGTTACTTATTTGGTTTTTCTGTACTTTTAGTTATGACAATCATCGGCATGCCGCAACTTTCAGTTGCAGATATGTTACAAGGTTGGGTACCTCAGAACTTAATTGACACTTTGGTGTTCTTCAGTATTCAGCCTCACTTTGAAGGTTTGGAACGTGGTGTGTTTGATATCCGCGACGGCTTTTACTTTATTTCTTTTGTTATTTACGGTATTATCAGTTCAATCACGATATTGCGTTTTAGAAAGGCTGCTCACAAAAATAATACGACATTTAGTGCGATTGGCATCATTATTTTTTCGTTGATCCTTTTACTTGCTAACTTTGTTTTTCGAAATGCAAATTTCCGAATCGACCTAACTGCTGATGGACTTTACACTTTGACTGACAGTACTAAAAAAGTTATGAAAAAGTATGAAGCGCCAGTTACTGTTAGATACTATTTTTCTAAATCTGACGAAAATCTTTCTGTAACCAAGAAAGCATTTGGCATGCGCGTTGAAGACTTACTTAAAGAGTATGCCGCACTTTCAGACGATCGAGTTGTTCTAAAGCTCATCGATCCTGCACCGGGAACGATTGAAGAAAAAGGTGCTGCTCTTGATGGCATAGAGCCTTCAATGAATCGAGATGGTAGCAAAAGCTTTCTAGGTCTTTCACTCAGCTACAGAGACTCGGTTAAGACGATTCCAATGTTGAGCATGGAACAAGAAGATAAGCTTGAGTATCACCTGACAAACCTTTTCCGTCACTTGAAGAGAGCTGATTTACCAAAAATTGGTATACTTACAGACTATCCAATAGTTGAGCAGCAAGCGAACCCTATGGCGGGTAACTATAAAGAACAGCCGGCTTGGAGAATCCTCGATGAGTTGAGGCAGGACTATGAGATCCGTCAGGTTGGCGATCACCATGTAGAGTGGGGTTTTGATCCTAAGACTGGTAAGAACATTCTTGACTTAGTCATAGTTTATCAATTTAAGCCGATCACAGAGGCTGTCCGTTTTGCGATGGATCAGTACTTGATGCGTGGTGGCAGAGTTTTGATACTTACGGACTCGATTCCGCTTGTTGGTACTGAAGCGGATAAGTCCTTTCGGAATCAGAAAAGTCGTTTGCCTTATCCAACGAATACTTTGGGCATAACAGAAGCTTGGAGAATATCGTTTAAAGCGGATCAATTGATTTATGATGAAGCGAATGAAACAAAGACAGCGAATGGTTCTAACAAGTTTATCCTTACTTTAGATAGCGAAGACCTGAATCAATCTTCGTCAATTGTTAAAGATGTAAACAATGCGATCATCCCATACGCTGGTTACTTTATATATGAAGCGAAACCGGGTGTTAAAGTTGAGCCTCTTATTAATACAAGTAGCAGTGCAAAAGCCTTGTCTGTACTCAAGCTGAGAGATAAAAAAGTTTTAGAGGAGCTTAAACCTTCAGGTAAGCCGCTCCCTATCGCTATAAAAGTATCAGGCAAGCTTCCTTCATTTTATAAGGGTAGGCCTCTTAAAGTGAATGGATTGTTTAAAGAGCCTCAGGCTGAATCCGAAGTCATCCTTGTAGGTGATATGGACTGGTTAAAGGACGATTACACTTTTACGACAGTCAAGAAGCTAGCTAAAACTGAGCGTGTTAGAATCTCAGATAACTTGGAAATGTTTCTCAATATGGTTGATGATCTTATCGCAGACGGAAGCATGATAGATGTCCGTATGCGCCGTGAAACGAAGCGTGAACTTGAGACGATGAAGGATATACGTGTTGGCTTCCGTGAATCGTACCAAGAAGAAATAACGAAGCTGCAAAATAGATACCGCGAGCTAGATAAGAAGATTAAACTTTTTCATCGCAAACAAGAAAATCAGATCACTCTCAAGAATAAAGAGCGTGAAGAGCTGAACTCAGCTAGCGAAGAATTTAAAGAGATAGATGAGAGACTTGCTGAAATATCACAAATACTTGGAACTGCGGAAGGGAAATTTATCAACAGAGTGGTGATGATGAATGCATTCTCAATTCCGTTTTTAATTTTGTTAAGTTGGATTTTTGTATCCATCTATAGAAAGAAAAGGCTTGCTACAAAATGAGAAAAAAGCAACTTATAACAACTTTTGTACTGTTAGTAGCTCTAGTCGTTTTGAGCTTATTAACCAGAGATAAAGATACTGCTGGACAGATGCAGGTGGGTGACCCAGTATTTACTGAAGTTAACCCTAGTGGCTTGTCTGAAATACGTCTGACGCGTAAAGCTTACAATGCTGAGACTGTGTTGGTTAATGACAATGGTGTCTGGAAAGTTAAAAATAGATACGGTGTTGCGGCTGACCCAGCACTTATTCGCAAATATATTGGTTTGATTAAAGACGCCAAAGCAGTTCATGTTGTGAATCACAAAACTGAAGACCTTGCTTTGTTTCAGTTAGATGAAAAAGTGGGAGCAGTCATTGCAGAATTTATTCATAAGGATGGTAAGAAAGCTCGTTACTTCTTTGGTAAGAGTCACTTCTTTTCACAGAAGAGTAGCGGACGTTACCTTTATGTTGAAAATAAGAACTCAGTGATCCTTTTAGACGATGCTCTTAGTTATGTTTCAGCTCAGCCAAGTATATGGTTAAAGAAGTATTTGCCATTTCACGAGGAAGTAGCTTCTGCAAGTTTGTACTCAGGTACGAGTATCATCTGGAAAACAGATAGAACTCATTCGCAAGAACCTTTTAGAATGGCGATACCGAAAGCTTCGAAGAAAACTCCTCAAGAAGTTAAGCAACTCATGATGTATGTCATGCAGATGCGTTTCATGGATATAACTCCAGCAGATAATAACTTTACGGTTGATCCAAAGTTTAAAGACCTCAAGCTTATGTTTCAAACTTTTGATGGCAAGATTTACGATCTAGATTTCCTTGCTCTAAAAGGTCAGATGATTAGGTCTAGACTGAAGCTCGTTTCAAGCCCAACGAATACTGAGTTTGTCAGTAGTGTAGTCAACCCTGAATTGATCAAAGAAGAATTAGCTGAGTGGCACTTCCTAGTTCCATACGCATTTTTCCAAATCATCCTTAAATAATGCCTAAGATAACCACGACAAATCATCAAAGCTCTGTTGGTGAAGTAAAAGAATACTTCATCGAAACTGAGACGATTCAATTATCCTTATTGAGTTTGGGTGCGAGTATCTACCGCTTATCAACTCCAGATATGGACGGTAAAAAGGCAGATGTTGTTTTAGGCCATAAGTCGATTGAAGACTATGTCACTAACAAAGGTTTCTTGGGTTCAACCATCGGTCGTTTTGCGAATCGTATAGAGAATGCAGCTTTTAGCTTAAATGGCACAGAGTACCTTCTCGACAAGAATAATGGCGAGAACTGTTTACATGGCGGAGTTACTGGTTTCCATACTAAGAATTGGCAGTCTGAAGTTCTTGAAAACGGTGTAAAGTTTACCTTAGATTCTCTAGATGGTGAAAATGGTTTTCCAGGTCACCTTCAAACTTCAGTCACGTATGAAGTTTTGGATGATGAAGTTAAAGTTTCATACACTGCTGAGTCTGATGCAGAAACTGTGGTGAACTTAACGAACCACTCATATTTTAATCTTGGCGGCCACGAAAGTGGTACTATTTTCGAGCACGAGTTTCAGGTATTTGCCGATTCATACTTACCAACATGTAAGAATGGTATCCCGCAGGAAAAAACGTCAGTCTCAAAAACGCCTTTCGATTTTAAAGTTTTTAAACCGGTTGTTGCAGCTCTCCGATCTGAAGATGAACAAATTCAACAAGTCGGTGGTATTGACCATTGTTACATACTGAGTGATCAAGCAGAGTTAAAAGATGCTTGTATTGTTCGTCATCCTTGGTCAGGTCGAACTATGACAGTTCGCACAACAGAACCGGGCATGCAGTTATTTACCGGTAATAATATCGACGATATGACCGGTAAAGACAACGCTTACTACGGACGGTATCCGGCATTTTGTGTCGAAACTCAACATTTTCCAAATTCGCCAAATAGACCAGACTTTCCTTCAACCGTTTTAAAGCCAGGGGAAACTTTTAAGTCGCAGACTATTTACAAATTTACGGTGGACTTAGATGCTTAAAGCAGTTGTTCTAGATATGGATGGCCTCATGGTCGACTCGGAACCGTTTTGGCGCCAAGCTGAAATGGAAGTGTTTGCGACCGTAGGTTTACACTTAACTCTTCAGCAGTGTATTGATACGACAGGAATTCGTATCGATGAAATCGCCAAGATGTACTATCGTAAAAAGCCTTGGGACGGTCCATCACCCGAAGAAGTTGCCGAGAAAATCATCCAACGTGTTATTGAGTTAGTTGGAGAGAAAGGTGAAGCATTGCCTGGTGTGCTTGATCTTGTTAAGACGATTAAGTCAAAAGGTTTACCACTTGCTCTAGCTTCTTCATCGCCATTGCGTTTGATTCACGCTGTCTTAGACAAGTTTGGCATAAAAAATCAGTTTCAGATCATTCATTCAGCAGAGTTTGATAAGTATGGAAAACCTCACCCAGCAGTTTATGTGAGAACTGTAGAAGCTTTGGGTTTTCCTGCAGATACTTGTGTTACATTTGAAGATACTATGGCGGGAACTATCGCGGCCAAAGCTGCGGGCATGAAAGTTATAGCGGTTCCTCAAGCGGAAAGTGAGCATGATGAAAGGTTTATCTTAGCGGATAAAAGGCTGAAGACCTTAAAAAACTTTGATTGGCAGATTCTCGAAGAAATCTATAGTTAGTCAAGAGGGCTTTTGTCTGGCAAGCAAGCTAGGATCACGACACCGGCAATATTCATCAAGGCCAGCGCGATCATGTAAGGCTTGTGGTAGCCTTTTTCTTTCAACATCTCGTTAAACCCTGATAAGTACAGGAAAAGTCCAGTAAGGGCAACTGGGAGCAATCCAAAGGCATAGTAACCACTGAACACTTTGAAAGTAAATAGAACCACAGAAATGATCAGAAGACAGAGGCCTGCGCCGAGTCTATTTCCACCTGCATAGCTGTGATTATTATTGTTCATATGTCATTGCCCATTAATGTTGAGTTGCGAATTATATAAAAAGCTTTTTATGTGCGCAATGTTTTTTGCTAAAAACTTGGAATATTTTTTGTGAGCAATACTTTTTAAGTATAACAATAAACTTTTGGAATCTCTAAATGAGTATTAATTACGATCATTTTTCATCTCTTGGAATCGCTTTAGTTGTCTCTGGGCCAAGTGGGACAGGCAAGACTACAGTCTGTGAAAAGCTACTTGAGCAAAACAAGAATCTAAACTTCTCCATATCTTGTACGACAAGAAAACCGAGAGAAGGTGAGGTCGATGGCGAAGATTACTACTTTATCTCTGTCGAAGAGTTTAAGCGTCGAGTAGAGAATAGTGAATTTCTCGAATATGCCGAAGTGCACGATAACTACTATGGAACGTTGAAAACAGAAGTTACGGATAAAGTAATCAATGGTGAAGATGTTCTTATCGATATAGACGTTCAAGGTATGCGTCAGATGCGTAAGGCTTCATCTGGAGATTCAGTTTTAGAAAAGTGTACTAGTTATGTTTTTATTGCTCCACCTTCTTACCCAGAGCTTGAGAAGCGTTTGAGGAATCGTGGTACAGAAACAGAAGATGTTGTTTCACGTCGCATGTTGAACGCACGCAAAGAGCTTAAGGCTTGGAATGAGTACCAGTATCTTATCATCAATGATGAAGTGGATAAGGCGGTAAATCGTTTACAGTCTGTTATAACAGCAGTCAGTATTGAGACTAGTAGATTGACTCCAGTAGCTGATTGGCCATATGTCTAGTATTCGTACTTTCAAAGGTATAGCTCCGAAGATCGACTCATCTGCATATATTGACGAAACTGCGGTTGTTATAGGTGACGTCGTTATCGGTAAGGAAAGTAGCGTTTGGTGCACGACGGTTATTCGTGGAGATGTGAATCACATCCGTATTGGTGACCGCTCTAACATACAAGACGGCTCTATTTTGCATGTGACTCACAAAAACCCAGAAAAGCATCCAGAAGGTTATCCATTAATTATTGGTGACGATGTGACCATTGGTCATAGAGTGACTTTGCATGGATGTACTTTGGAGGATTGCTGTTTCATCGGTATGAACGCCACTATCATGGACGGCGCAGTTGTTGAGACTGGAGCTATGGTTGGTGCTTGTGCTTTGGTAACGTCTCATACAAGAGTAGAAAGCGGTTACCTTTATGTCGGTGCTCCTGCTAAAAAAGCAAGGCCGTTAAAAGAATCCGAAAAAGCTATGTTGAAGCAATCCGCAATAAACTATGTGAATTACTCCCGAGACTACTTAGAGCCTTAGATAACTTGTTCGCTTAACGTAGAACGAAAGTTTTTATAAGTGAATAGAAACAGTACTATCGATGGCAATATACACATGAGAGCTGCGCACATAAGTACCGCAAGTGGGTAGCTTAACGAACTCGTCAATAGAGAACTCATAGCAACTGGCAAAAGTTGATTGTCGTTTAGCAAAAGAAGCGGCATGAGATGTTGTTGCCAGGCTAGTATGAAGTGAATCATGAAGCAGCACAAAAGTGGCGAAAGAATGAGTGGTAATGTGGTTAAGAATATCTTTGTATCGCTGGCTCCTTCAACCTTAGCAAAATCGACATAGTCTCTAGGGAGTGAACGGTAAACTTGGATAAAGAAGAGTATACCTATTCCACTTAATGCTCCTGGCAGGATGATCGCCCATAAAGAGTCATTTAAATTCATTTTGAAAATTAATTCTCGCAATGGGAAAATCATGATTTGTTTTGGGATGAGAATCAAACTGACCGCTAGAATGAAGATGATTCTTTTAAATTTAAATTCTTTGAAGACGAATATATAAGCAACAGAAGCACTTAAGAAGACTGCGATGAGTGATTGAAGCGTTGTCGTCAACAGTGAGTTCGTCATAAAACCCCAGAAGTCGATGACTTTTCCAGAAAACAACTCGGCAAAGTACGAAGTGTTCCATTCCTTTGGAAAGAGTATTAGTGGCTTGTAGATCTCCCTATTGCTCTTAAAACACGCTGTAACTAGCCACAGCAGTGGGTATGAAAAAATAAATAATACAGGGCAGACGATTAACAGTAAAACTATTTGTTTGAGAGCTTTCATGCTTGTTTCCTCCGGCGCAAACAAAAGAGTCCAGTCAAAACCATCAAGATTGGCAGCATAGAAACACAGACGGTTGACGCAAGGTTATACTCTTGGAATCGAGTAAACTTATAAGCGTAGTTGACCATGAGTAAGCCGGCATTTGCAGTTCCTCCAGATGGGCCAAGTAGTGTGAAGCTTCCGGCGAATAGAGAGAATGTATCGATAAACAAAAAGGCAGCACAAAAGATGATGAGATGTTTTATGCCAGGGATTTCGATAGATTTGAAGATCTGAAACTTACTGGCACCATCGATAGTCGCAGCTTCTTTAACTGATTTTGGAATACTTTCTAAGCCACAGAGAAGGAAGAGGGTGATGAAACCTGTCCAACGCCAAACGGACTGAATAACCATAGCACTAAGTATGTAGTCTGGGTGACTCATCCAATTAACTGGTTTACCGCCAAAAGGCATGATAAAAACCTGATTGAGTAGGCCAGTTCTTCCATGAAAGACATTCATGAACAGAATTGCGAGGACAATCGGAGGAAACAAGCCGGGTAAAAGCAATATAAAAGAAGAAGTGTACTTCACTTTGTTGATCATCTGTGAAAACAAGTAAGCCATGCACAGAGATAAAGGAATAATTATGCCTAAGCATGAAGCGGTATAAACAGCCGTATTTTTAATTGCTTTGGAAAAAAGACCGTCACTAAACAAAGTTTTGTAGTTGGCGAAAGCGCTCGTTGCTTGAGCTGGATGCTGCGGGTCGAAACTCATCCTGAAGCCTTCCAGAAGTGGAACGATCCAGAAGATGATGAGGAAGAAGATAAAAGGAACAGAAAGGTACCACAAGTCACGACCGGATCGTATGTGCTTATGTGTACCTTTCACTTTGATGCGTTTAGAACTATCTAGCTAATGCTTGTTTCATTTCTTTGAAAGCATCTTCAGCTGTGTACGTTCCATAAAGAATTGCGCTAAAGTAGTTTTCCTGAAGCATGAAGATCGCTTGAGGGCGTTGTGGACAGATATTTACTTTAGGGATCTGTGGAGAAAGTTCTTTCATGATCTTACCCATAGATTGACCACCGAAGAAGTCAGAAGGTTCAAGAAGTTCTTTTTCATCCCAAACAGGCATGTAAGCTGGGAAACTGTTACCTTCAGTGAATCGCTCGATATTTGCTTCTTTGTTAGTCATGACAAACTTGATGAACTTCCAAGCAAGGTCTTGCTTCTTTGAAGCTTGAGGGATAAGGAGGCCTTGGCCAGCAAAAGTAGCTGTCTCAAGTTTACTTCCTTCAAACTTAGGAAGAGGTAAGATACCCCATTTACCTTCTTGGTGAGGAAGAAACTGTTGAAGCATGTCTAGACCGAACCAGTCTGCGCCAGGGATACAAAGGATCTCGTCATTTGCGACAGGGCCATTGAAGAATACAGGGTCAAAAACACTACCGCGAGAAGGCTGCATGAATACACCAGCATCAACGTTTTTTTTGATCCAGTTCATTGTGCTTACTGCTTTTTTGAAATCTGGAAAGATCTCGCCTTTCTCACTGAAGAAGTCAGTTCCTTGTTGTCTTAGAAAGACTTCAAAGAAAGTTGGGTCCATTGGCATAAGAGGTTGTCCGTCATCAGCTAGTTTTTTGCCGATTTCTTCAACGCCTTTCCAAGTTTCGAATTTTTTGATGTCGATGTTGTACTCTTTGAAGAGGTCTTTGCGGTAGTACATAACGTATGCACTTAGCGACTGAGGAACACCGTAAGATTTTTCTTTCCAAGTGAAAAGATCTAGACGAGTAGGTTGAAGTGTCTTATCTAGGTTTGCTTCTTTGATCTTGGCAGTTAGGTCAACAAATGGAACAGGTCCGTGTAGATATATGCCAAATAGAACTTCGTCTAGCTGAACAACGTCAGGAGCACCGACACCACTTTTAAGTGTAACGGCTAGTTTTTCTGGCATTTCGCGGAAGCCATATGCTTCGACTTTTGCTTCGAATGTAGGATCTACTTTGTTCTTGTAGAGCTTTACCATGTTTTCATAGTAAATCTTATCTTGCTGTGAACTGATCCAGATATTTACACTTTCAGCCTTCACACTAAGTGAAAGGACCATGAAAAGCATTAGAAATTTATACATGCATTCTCCTAAAGTAGGGTTTAGTTTTGATTGTTTTCTGTTCTGAAAATAATCTCTTTGAGCTTTACTTACAAATAGAGTAGCAACGAGAACGTGAAATTCTCAACTTAAGATCTATTTTTTGTGATAATTATTGATTTTTTAGGTAGGGATCTCCATGAGTGAAGAAGTTATTGTTTCCAATAGTCCATCGCAGCTGCTAAACTTGAAGTCTTTTGTACTTTCAGTTCTAACGATTTTTGTGATTGTTCTTTTCTATAATCTTGGCAAGGAACGTTTCAATTTAAATCCTTTGCTCTTGCTTTTATGTCTGCTTCCAGTCATATCTTCAGTTTGGAAGTTCCTTCAGATCAAATGTTGTAAATACGAGCTAACAAACGAGCGGCTAAAGATTATCTCCGGAGTTTTGAATAGAGATACTGAAGAAATAGAACTTTATCGAGTCAAAGACTTCAGTCTCAACGAGCCGTTTTTCTTGAGGATTTTTAAGCTGGGGAACATTCATATTGAGTCTTCAGATAAGTCCCTACCGTTTATAAGTATCAAGGCACTTCCCAGAGCACAAGACTTTAAAGAGCAGTTGAGAGCTTGTGTCGAAGAGATACGAATGAAAAAGAATGTCAGAGAAGTAGACTTTGAATAGATAGCATCTACTCTTTGGAAAAATTTTAAAATACACTTTCTGGATACATAATTTATATGCAATCAATTACCGATACTCTTAAAGCTAAAGTCGAATTAGCTCTTCTAAAGTTAATAAGTGAAGATGAACTTCCAGATCAACTAGTTGTTCCATCCCAAAATCCAAAGTTTGCAGACTATCAGTGTAACGTCGCTATGGGTTTAGCAAGAGCTCTAAAAAAAGCTCCACGTCAAATAGCCGAAGACTTAGTGGCGAACTTAGACGTAAGTGACATCTGTGAATCAGTAGAAATAGCAGGTCCGGGTTTTATTAACTTTAAGCTCAAAGAAGATTTCTTAAAAGAAGTGCTAAACGGTATGGCTGTCGACAGTCGCTTAGGTTTAGAGAAAACTGCAAATCCAGAGAAGATCTTGGTTGATTTTTCGAGCCCTAACCTTGCGAAAGAAATGCATGTTGGTCACCTCAGAAGTACGATTATTGGTGATAGTATTGCTCGTTTCCTTGAGTTTGAAGGTCATGAAGTTCTCAGAATGAATCACGTAGGTGATTGGGGAACTCAGTTTGGTATGTTGATTCAGTATATCCGTGAAGAGATGCCAGACGCTTTAAATAACCCTGAGAATTTTAAAATAGCTTCACTGGAAGAGTTTTACCGTGCTTCAAAGAAGAAGTTTGATGAATCTGAAGAATTTGCCAATGCTTCTCGTAAAGCTGTAGTTGATCTACAAGCTGGTGAAGAAAAGACTTTAGCTGTCTGGAAAGTTTTCTGTGAAGCTTCTATGCAGCATTGCCATGAAATCTATGAATTGATGGACATAAATATCGAAGATCGCGGTGAATCTGCTTATAACGATCTTCTCCCTGTAGTTGTCGATGATCTAAAGAAAGCTGGTCATGCAGTGCAGACTCAAGGCGCTTGGGGTGTTTTCCTCGAAGGTTATAAAAATGAAGACGATGAACCACTACCAACAATTGTTCAGAAGTCGGATGGCGGTTATATCTATGCAACTACAGACTTGGCAGCTATAAAATACAGAATGCTCGAACAGAAAGTTGATCGCGCTATTTATGTAACAGATGCACGTCAGAAAGGTCACTTTGAGCAAGTATTTAAAATCTCTGAATTGATGGAGTGGTCAAAGCCTGGCGATCTTCAACACATCGGTTTCGGTATGATGCTTGGTAAAGATGGCAAGCCTTTTAAAACTCGTGACGGCGGTACAATTAAGCTTAAAGACCTTTTAGTCGAAGCAGAAGAAAGAGCTTATAAACTTGCAAAAGAGTTGAGCCCAGATTTTACTGAAGAAGAGTTTAAAGCCATCGGCAAGACTGCTGGTCATGGTGGTGTTAAGTACTCTGACTTATCGCACAGCATTGGAACTGACTATAAGTTCGATTGGGATAAGATGTTAGCGACAGACGGCAACACAGCTATCTATTTGCTTATGACTTATGCAAGAACTCGTGGTTTGAGCCGTAAAGCTGGTGTCGATGTAAATGACATGCTTGGTAAGGCAAAATTGATTTTAGATGATCCACAAGAACAGAAGCTTGCTAAGAAAATAGCGTCGTTGTTGGATATATGGCCTTCAGTAACTCGCGAGTTGACTCCAAACCTACTTTTGAGTTACCTTTTCGAGATAGCAAAAGACTTTAGTTCTTTTTGGAATGCTTGCCCGATACTTAAACCAGAGATAACACAAGAGACTAAAGAAAGTCGCATGTTGTTGGCTGCCTTAGTTGGTAGAGTTATCGAGTGGGGACTTTCAATGATCGGTATTAAGGTTCTTGATAAAGTCTAATTTGACTTTTCATGTTCTTCCTGAACACTTGAGAAAAAATCATCGAGTTGTCTCAGGAAGAAACCAAGCGATGGAATTCTTTTGGGGACTTCATTGACTATCTCCTTCATGTTGAGAACCTTCATTATGCTCATTACCTGCTGTTTCTTTTTGCTGTAAGATCTTTTGACAAGATTATAGATCCTGTTTAAATCAGCAGCAGGAGAGTTCCTCAATTCATCTTTAAATGGATAAAGCTCATTTTCCAAATTTCCGGAAGTAACGTCTATACCTGTTCGTTTCTTAATGAACTGTGGTGTTAGCCTTTGGTGAATCTTCTTGAAGTGTTTGTACTCTGCGACAAACCATGTTTCAACTTCTAGCACCGCGAAACAAATAACCGGTTGGACCTTTCCTTTAGGAACTAAGTGCTTTGAGAGCTTTTTAAGTTTTCGAAAGTCTTTGTACTCATGAGGGTATATATCTCTCAAGCCTATGATTTTGTCATATCCTTGGGCAATGAGTCCATCATACTCTTCACGTATATCTGTTAAGACTCGACCATCATTTGAAGAGTCGACAAGGAGTATATAGTAGGGCGCTTCTATTTCAGGTGAGCTAAGAGTGATGAACTTTCGTCCATGGTCACGACCACCAAAACCACGACGCTTTTCAACACATATATCGTAAGAGTCAGCAATGTAGAAGATAAGCTTCTCAACAAATATCTGTTCAGTTTGTCCCTCAACAAATATAGCTAGTTTCTTCATTCGTCATCAATTGGTTTGCAGTAGAACTCTGTACAAAGGAAATCGAAGTTGCTGAGACCAGTAAAGACGAATTCATCAAAGGCTTCTTTGGCATTTGAAGAATTGAAGACCATAGACTTATTGCCTTTCCGCTGAATGACTGACCAGTATTTGAGATCGACATTATTCATGATAAAACGGTCATTTGACGACATGATCAATTGAATCGAAGTTTTTTCTATCTTATCAATCAAAAGGCGAATTAGCTGTGTAGAGCGGTCATAGTCCAAGCCTTCGCCTATATCGTCAATGATTATATTACAGGGCTGAGCGATGAGCCTAGATAGCGTTAATTGGATGATTAAAGACAGCGCGCGAAACATTCCCTGAGACATATCGGCTTGGTAAGTATGGCACTCAAGGTCGTATTCTTTAACTCTTAGGACAGCTGGTGGTATCTCAGAAGGGTTCCTGAACTTCATCTTTTCGGAGTAATAGATGTCAATGTCTTCGAGTTTGTATGAGATCTTTTTCATACTATCGATGATGCCACTGACAAAGATTTGGCCGTATTGCTCATAGCCTTTCTGAAACAACTCTACAACTCTATCTGTTTTGCGAAGATCTATCTCTTCATCGTCAGGGCTAAGTCCGCGATCATCATCTGGCCGAACAAGTAAGCCATAGTTTTTTCCAAAAACACTACCGAAGCGATAGTGCAGGGTAGAAGACGCCCATTTATGTAAGTGCTCAAACCAAGGATGTTGTATTTCATCTCTACGAACTACACAACACAATGAATCAAGAGGCACGCTTACTTCAATTTCTTGATTTAACTTTTCAAAAAAAATGGAACATCCTTGTTGCTCTATTCTTTTGAGCTTTACTTCTCCATCAATCCTGAGTTCCTCAAGTGAAACTTTTCTACTCTTGGTTTTTAACAAGTAAAAAATTTCAATTTTACCCGAAAGCCAAGTAAACTCAAAGGATGAATTTTCAGGAAGCTCTATTCTATCTCTGGAGATAAGGTGAGCAAGAGTACTAATACAATTTAAACTTCGCGTTTTCCCCGTTGCATTTTTTCCCGCAACTAGATTGATTTGCATAGGACAAAAATCTATTAACGACCACTCTTTAGGAGAATTTTCAAATTGATTGAATTTGACTTTCTTAAGAAACATATAGCACCTAGATATAAAAAATTTATACATTAAAATATACTATAATTAGAAGCTTATCTAAAGACTAAATATTATCAATAAGTTAAATAACTTGTTGAAAACTACAAAAATGTTTAAAATTCACTAATCATTTATGATATATTTGACAAAATCTTTTGACTTTCGTGTATTAGGTTTTATCATTTACAAAAACCTAAGGATTTTATATTTATGCCCTTACCAAGAGCTATCATTCTTTCAGAGATAATGCGTGGCAAGTCATTTGAGCTTACTAAAGACATTTTTACTATCGGTAGAACTGAAGATAATGACATATGCATTCCAGATGGAACGCTTAGTTCTAAGCATGCTGAATTGCGTAAAGATGGCGATGCTTATAAGGTAGTTGATGTTGGTAGTACAAATGGTACTCGTATCAATGGTGAGCGTATTATGGAATCTCCACTTTCTAGTTCAGATATACTTCAAGTGGGTGGAATCGAGATCCTTTATGACTGTGAAGATACAGCTCATAAACAATCAAATACGACTCAAACAAATATAAACCTGGACATGGATACTAACTTGGGTCTTAAAGATATGCAAAATATCAACCCAATAAAAACTGGTGGAGGACCTGCAGAAGGCGGCACTGGTGGTAAGAAAGGTTTTGTTGCAGTCATAGCACTACTATCTATAGTTGTTCTTGTACTTCTTGGTATGGTTGCCATGAAGTTAATGGGCTAGTAAGGTTACATTCTTAAAATGACCTTAGAGTCTCTTCAGAAAGGTGATGTTATCTTCATCACAAACCAGAACGGTGAAAAACACACAGCTGATTTTTTGGATTTTACTCCAGAAGGCCTTTATATCAATTTCAAAGGCTTTGGTCACTTAGAAGTTAAGTGGGTTGATCTTAAGCAAATTGAAGCAGTTACTTCGCCAGAGAAAAGAGGCGACTCTTATGGTCCGAAGTACAAAGCCGTCCTCTGGCAAGCATAATCAATATTTAGGGCAAAGCATTCTACTTTTGGTTTTTAGTAGGGGCACATCCGATGAAACTCTTTGAGAAATTAAGCTTCAAGATAGTCATCTTTAGTATCCTATTTTGGCTGATTTTTTCTGTGCTCTTTGGGGTATTACGAGAAGATCATAGTCTTTTACGTGAAAACCTTATAGCTTATGTTTTATGCTTTTCACTTTATATACTTTTCCTTGGCCATCATAAGATTAAAAACCTCAAAAAATTATTAGTCATCATCTCTGTTATTTACCCACTTATTCTTTTAAAGCTCTTCGTTTGGGATCAACTTCCAGCTGAAATCGAGGGGTTTTATAAAGGGAGAGACTTTGGCTGTATGTGCCATGAGGGGATCTATCATTTTAAAAATGGCAAAGTTATCGCTTATAATATAGCTCACCAAAATAGAGAAGAGTTGGGTAGTTATAAGCTTATCGATGATCAATACTGGTTTACTTCAACGAATGGCGAGAGGATTGAGGTTTATCCCAAAAAGTCCAATTTAGTCTTTAAATTTGGTTTTGATGGAGAGCCTTATCCAAAGAAAGGGTATAGAATCAGTCTTTCGACAGAAAAGCTAAATGTTTATGAGAAGTTTATAACTTCGGATGAATTGATGGGAAGGCTTGAAGAAAAACACAAATAAACATTTCTCGGTGTAACTCTATTTTTGAATGAAGAGTTTTATATATCATCAAAATGCACCTGAAGATTTTAGATGCTGAAATAATACACGGCCTAATCAATCTGAGCCAAGTTATCGAAAATGATTAAGTCTAGATTTAACTATTGTGTTATTTATAGGATCATTGTATGTCAAAAAGCATTAAAACTAATCGTCGAAACTTTCTGAAAGCAACAACAGCTGCAGCTTCTGTTTCAATTCTTCCTTCTCATATGTTGTTTGGAAAAAATACTCCAAGTGAACAGTTTCGCTTTGCCCAAATTGGTTGTGGTGGAAAAGGTGCTGTGGATATGCAAAGTACTATCAATGTAGGTGGTAAACTTGTTGCCATGTGTGATGTAGACACTCAGCGCTCTGGTAGTTCAATCAAAAAACATAAAGATATACCGCTGTACTCAGACTACCGTAGGCTTTTGGATAAGCATGATAAGGATATAGACGGAGTTGTTGTCTCTACTCCAGACCATACTCATGCGTGTATTGCTCTTGAAGCTATAAAAAGAGGTAAGCACGTTTATGTTCAAAAACCTTTAACTCGTACTTTTGAAGAGTGTCAGATACTTAATGCTGCAGCGAAAAAATACAATGTTGTGACGCAGATGGGGAATCAGGGGCATGCAGGTGAGGGGCTTAAGCTTTGGCAACAAATGCAAGATGAAGACGCATTTGGCGAAATAAAGCATGTGCACACTTGGTCAAACCGTCCATTATGGCCACAAGGTATGCAAGCCAAACCTTCAAAAGAAGCCGTTCCCAAACACTTAAATTGGGATTTATGGTTGGGGCCAGTTGCCGCGAGAGACTACTCAAGTAAGTATTTACCGTTCGATTGGCGAGGTTGGTGGGACTTTGGTTGTGGAGCGATGGGAGATATGGCTTGCCACAATATGGATCCAGCTTTTTGGATATTTAAACTGGGTCTTCCAGATACAGTGAAAGCAACGGTTTCTTCTCCTGTCCGCATGGCTTACCCAGAATGGTCCATCGTTGAATATACTTTTAATAAGTCTGAAGTCACAGGTAAGCCTATTAAGTTAACTTGGTATGATGGCGCAAAGCGTCCAGAGATGCCACATGGCTCTCACCCTAAACTAACTCCAGGTGGAAATGGCTGTATGATCGAGGGATCAAAGATCTCAGCTATGGGTGGATTATGTGCAGGGCGACCTCGACCTATATCAATAGGGGAGCAAGACTATGGCAAACATGTTAAAGAACATGAAAGACATTGGCGAGCAGAAGCTAAAAAGCATAAAGATGACGATAACTATGGTCTTTGGGTAGAAGCTGCAAAAGCTGGTAATCCAGATGGTCCTGGAGCTAAGTTTGATTATTCAGCTCCATTTACTCAAGCAATACTTCTTGGTTGTCTAGCCCTTCGTTTTCCTGGACAGGAACTTAAATGGGACCACGCAAAGTCTCAATTTTCAAATTCTGAAGAAGCAAACCAGTATTTGTCATTTCAGGCCCGTAAAGGTTTCAACATAACTTTATAGTATCTCCCACGCATAATAGAGAAGAGCTACAGTTTTACTGTGGCTCTTTTTTCTTTTACTCCGGAAATTTACAGTAAACTTAAGTACCGATAAAGAGTATTGCTGAATGTCTTATATATTGGGAAAGGTTTCGATAGGGTGTCCCTGTTGAAGAATTAAAATATAAAAGGTTTACTATGAAGTTTTTCTTATTGTTTATTGTTGCAGTAGTTACTCTTACATCTTGTGGTAAAGATGAATCCACAAAGCCAACATCTACACCTGCGAAGTCAGATGTCTCAAAATCTGAAGAAGCCGTTAAAAAAGTAGAAAAAGAAGTTAGCGAGATCAAAGAAAAGGTTGAAGAAAAAGTAACTGAAGTAGAAGAGAAACTGGCAGAGACTACGACAAAAGTAGAAGCAGAAACTGAAAAGGTTAATACTGAAGTCAATAAAGTTAATGATCAAGTGAGCGAAGTTGCCACTACTTTGAATAAAATCAAAGAAACGTTAATTAAAGGTAACTTTGAGATAGCGTGTGGAAAGTGCATGATAAAAGCTGAAGAATGTAAAGAATGTCAACTTACAGTTAAGTATGAAGATCAAGTTTATCCTGTTACTGGTTATGATATAGATGTCAAAAAACTAGGTTTATGTGCAACGTCTGCTAATGCAGATATAGTTGGAACACTAAAAGATAACATTTTATCAGTTAAAACATTAGAAAATCTAAAGTTAAACCTTCCTGAAAACCTTCAAAAGAATGCAGATGACGCTCTAAACAAACTTAAAGGTTTAGGTTTTTAACCCAAGCTCCTAAATGCTTCAAAACTAAAAAGGCGTTAACACTAAAACTGTTAACGCCTTTTTTAATTGAGTTTTAATTAGATCTAAAACTCAATTGTACTAAATCTTAGTCTTCAGAACCCATGCCGTCCTCGAAAGAACTTTCAGCAATTGGGAACACAAGGTGGTTCGCAGCATACTGAATAGCATTTGCACTAGTTGCATCTAGGTCACGGAAAGCACTTTCTGCTTCTGTAACTAGAGGTGCACTGTCTGTACCCATGATCTTCATGTAACGGTCAGCATAGCCGACGTCGATAAGAAGCTCAGTGAAACGCATCATGTTCATGTCACCAGTAGGGATATCACAGAACTGCATAGCACGTTTAGTCCAATCACCAGTCATAGATCTAAGGTTGATACCAGGACGAATAGAGAAGTTCTTAACTGCTGCAGCGTAAATTCTGTCAGCGACTTTACGGAATCTAGTCTCGAAGTCTTCACCTTCCCAGCAGTGAGATGGGTCAGCAGTTACACCAAGAATCTTGTCGCCATCACATGCATCAACAAGCATGTTGAAATCGTCAGCACAAAGAGCTGCAGAGTTCGGGTGAATTTCGTGACAAAGGTAGATGCCGTGGTCGTTAGCTGCTTTACGGATCTTAGCAGTTTTATTTACAAAACGCTCGTTACCTTCTTTGATCAGATCGTACTCAGGGCCAGAGAAGAAACCGAAAGGGTAACCAGTTGCAACTTCAAAACCGTGAGACATACCCCAGAACATTGGAGTGATTTTTAGACCTAGTTCAGAACAAAGGTCAAAGTATCTAAGAACGTAGTCTTCGCACCAAGCTTCGATCTCAGCTGCAGATGAAGACCAAACGTCTTTTGGAAGGAATGGACGAATAGTTTTACTCTCTGTCCAAGCTGTAGTGTGTACCCAAAGTGGGCAGTGACAAGAGATGCCGTCAAGCTTCATGCCGTGCTTGTCGAATACAGCTTTTATTTCTTGAGCGCTTTTGAAACCGCCGTTACCATCTTCAACGTGGTAGTTTGATGGTTCTGCACCAGCTGCACCTGATTCTTTAGCAAATACTACAAACTCTTCAAGAGTTTTTGCACCGTGTTGAGCACCTTCGATACTCGCGTGAAATACTGTTCTAGCCATAAGTAAAATTCCTATATTTAGAGATTAAGCGTCAATTGCAGTCCAAGCTGCATTATTATTTGAACTATTTACAACTGCGTCGATAAATGCCATACCGCGAACACCGTCTTCAATTCTAGGATAATCTAGAGCTGCTTCATCAGGAGTTTCGCCAGCTTCAACTGCGCGGATGTGATTTGCAAAGTTCTTATAAACATTCGCAAATGCTTCTAGATAACCTTCTGGGTGTCCTGGAGGAGTGCGAGTTGCAGACTGCGCTGCGTCACTCATGTAACCCATGCCAGTACGGAAAACTTGCATTGGCTCTTCAAGCCACTTCACAAGCATTGTGTTTGGCTCTTTTTGGTGCCACTCAAGACCACCTTTTTCGCCATAAACTCTGATATTCAGGTTATTTTCCTCACCAACAGAGATCTGTGATGAATGAAGAATACCTTTAGCACCATTGTCAAAACGTAGTAGTACGTTACAGTCGTCATCTAGAAGACGGCCGTCTACAAATGCTGTGATGTCAGCCGCTAGTTCTTTGATTTCAAGACCAGAGATATACTCAGCAAGATTTTCTGCGTGAGTACCGATGTCACCGATACAACCACCAGCACCACTCTTAGTAGGGTCTGTTCTCCAAGAAGCTTGCTTCGCTTCTGCGTCGTCTTCGACTTTAGTTGCTAACCAACCTTGAGGATACTCAACGATAACTTTTCTGATCTTACCAAGTTTACCGTTCTTAACCATGTCACGAGCCTGCTTTACCATTGGGTAACCAGGGTAGTTGTGAGTTAGGCCGTAAAGCTTGCCAGACGTCTTAACAATCTCAGCAAGTTCTTTGACTTCAGCTGTATTGAAACATGCTGGTTTGTCAGATAAAACGTGAAAGCCGTTTTCCAATGCCATCTTCGCAGGAGGGAAGTGCATATGGTTAGGAGTTACGATCGCGATGAAGTCCATGCGTTCGCCTTCAGGAAGAGTCTTTTCAGTTTCGATCATTTCCTGGAATGTACCATAACATCTTTCAGGAGGAAGAAAGAAGTCTTCACCAGAAGCTTTCGATTTTTCAGGAGTAGAACTAAAAGCACCGCATACTAATTCAATTTGTTGATCAATTGCAGCAGCAATACGGTGAACAGCACCGATAAAAGCACCACGGCCACCGCCGACCATACCCATGCGTATTTTTCTTTGAGCCATAAAATAGGTTATCCTTATTTTAACATAAAATATAACAGAGCTTACCAACTATATTGATAAACTCTAGATCTTTCTAGTATTTTAAATAATAAAATTTACTGAATTTGTTACAATTCGTAGTTTGTTTACTCCAAAACAACTTGACACATACAGTCTCTTCAACGAGATTGGAATTAAGAAACTAATGCATAATCTCAAGGAATCAATGAAAGGTAAGATACCAACTTTACAAGATGTGGCTAAAGAGGCTGGCGTCTCTGCTATGACCGTTTCTAGAGTCGTAAATGACCACCCTAGAATATCACCGGAAACAGCTACTAAAGTAAAAGAAGTCATTGAACGTCTTGGTTATACTACTGCTCCTTCTGCTAGAAAAAGAGGGCGCCGTAGTCGAGCTAATCAAGGTATTCACACTGGTCATATCGCTGTAGTCACTCTTGGTTTAACCGGCAGTGCACTCAAGATTCCTTTATTTGCTACGACTCTTCTTGGTGTTCAAAATGCACTTCAAGAAGCAGATCTGTCGATGTTAGTAACTCCTGTTGGTGACCTTTCTAGGCTTCCTGGTTTACTCGATCGTCGTAGTGTAGACGGCATTATAGTTACAGGTCATGCTCCACAAGCAGACTTAAAGAAACTATTTAAGAACTTGCCTGCAGTTTATGCATATAACATTTTAAATGATCCAAATGAAACTTTAGACGTTGATCGTGTTGTTCCAAACAATGAAGCAATCGGTGAAATCGCGGCTGAGTATCTTACTAAGCAAGAGTGCAAAAGTGCTGTTTTCTTAGACCCGTCACCATCTCACCCAGAATTTAAAGTTCGTGGTGAAGCTTTTAAAGCTAAGTTTGAAGGTTCTGGCCGTAAAGTCACTTCTATCATCCATGGTGAAGGTAAATCTGACGATCATATTTCTGATCCGGATATGAAAGAGGGTGTTTTGGAGAAACAAATAGATGAACTGCTTAAACTTAAAGATGTGGATTCACTATTTATTCCATCTGACCGTTTAACTGCTCGAGTCTATGCTTTTCTTCGAGAAAAAGGTGTTAGCCCTTCAAATTACAAAATCATTTCTTGTAATAACGAAGAACCATTTTTAGAAGGTCTTTATCCTCACCCTGCTACCATCGAAATTGGTGCTGAGAAGATTGGTGAAGCTGCTGTGGCTCAGTTAATTAAAAGACTTGCTTCTAAAGAACTCGCTTCTGAAGTCGTAAAGATTCAGCCAGAATTAATCGAAGATCCTAGACTTTAAAATCGAGTTTTAATTTCACTCGATTTTATGTATTGATAATCCCAGCTTAATGCTTATTTCAACTACAAGGATTGGATCTTACTTTGATTCTATGAGTTCATTTTTTTTGTGCTCTAAATAAATGACACAGTTTTCTATGTCTTTGTATTTATCGATTGGATAATGAATTACAATTATATCTTTGCCGCTAATTGTGCCATACCCCGTACCTTCCTTCGTAAATACGCTTTTATAACCATCCTTTTTATACTTCTTGACTATATCCAGCATATCTTCTTCACCTATTTCAACATCTTTTTCTAGACCAACATAGAGAATATTACTGGGAAAATTAAGCTTTTCGATTTTTGCTGCCAAATCTAATACTGAAGAACTTTTTTTAATGGAAGTATCTAATGAATCTAAAAATTCATCATACTTTTTATAAACAACTTCCTTTTGTGCATAATCAGGAAAGTTTTTATAACTTTTATACACAGAGAAAGCACACCCGCCAACCAGTAGAAACAAAATGAAGCATATTGAGACAATTATAATTATAGCATTTTTCATGGTTCACCCTTAAAGTTTGATTTTGCAAGAAATGTTTAATAGTAGCTCTTTCTAAAATATCAGCCAATTATAAAATATAGATATTTAGGGAACGTCTCTACTAAGAGTCTGAGTCTCTTCTGTTGACTTCAACTTCAAAGTTTTCCTCTTTAACCAAGATAGCTTCACAGCTTTCTTCCCATTTTGGAAAGTTCCATGTATTTGGAAAACCACTACACTGAATTGGCTTTACATCGTTGATCTTACAAATATTCGGTTCTTCAAGGAAAAAACACGATTCATCTTCTTTGGAGATGATTGTTAAACCACGTCTATCCGGTGTAACATCCGTATATTCTTCAATAAATTTTGCTGTGTCCATACCAAGATAGTCGGCAATAGCGTCAACCTCAGAGTCTGTCACACGAACTAGACCTGGCCAGCGACAGCAGTTGCCGCAACGTTGGCAGAGCCACTTTTTACCCTCTGGTGGTTTTTCGTCCATGTAAATCCTGTTTTTTTGCTGGAAAGTATAGTTCCGAAAAAGAAAGTCAAATCTTATATTTATGAAAGAATGAATGCTGCTCATATTGCATGTCTTGAGAAGGAATGGCAGTTTGAATAATTAACTTTAAGATTGACTGGGTTTCATCTATAAATATGCAAGAAAGTCCCTGTGTACACTTATATTTTAGTAACTCTGTAGAAGAGCTCTCCTTTGCTCTCGCCAGCAACTTAAATGACGGTTTTTCTGACGATCCATTTGAATTTCAATCTGTCTATATCCCCAATGCGCCACTACAAAAGTGGTTACAGCTCCGTTTAGTTGATACTCTCGGTTGTGTTATGAATATCGACTATAGCTTTCTCGAACGTGGATTGTGGAATGCTCTTGAGAGTCTCTTGCCCGATACAGGTATACAGCGCTTAGATCAAGAACAAATGCAGTGGCTGATTGTTCAATACTTAAAAGAAAACGATCTTGATCATATTCCCAAAATAAAAGTATATGTTTCAGAGACAAATAAGCAAAAACTAACATACAAGATATGGCAATTGGCCGCAGAACTTTCTCGTCTATTTCTTGAATACGAGCGAAATAGACCTGAAATGATTGCTGCTTGGCGGCAAAATATAAATTGGTTATCTGAAGAGAAACAAACTCCATTAGAAGATGAGCAGCGGATTCTCTATACTGAGCTTTTTTGTGATTCCGACAAACCTTTAAATTATATGACTTTAGTCAATTTCTCTGAATATGTTCTCAAGAGCTTAAAGAAGACTCCAACAGTTAAACCTCTTCATATCTTTGGTCCTTCTCAGCTTTCAGTATTTCACAAAAAGCTTCTTTGCCAACTTGGTCGTTACTTTCGTATACAGATCTACAGTCTAAACGTCTGTTCCGAGTACTGGGAAGATATGACGACACACTCAGAAGATAAATGGAGAAATAAGAAACTTTTACCTTCTGATATATTTGTCGATATAGATGGTGAAGAAATCTTTTCTCAAGAAGACAATCAACTCTTAAAGTCTTGGGGCAAACCTGGGCGAGAAACTCTTAAAGTGTTTTCAGATTTAGAAGAAATGTGTATTGGTTACGGCGTCGACTTCCAGACATTTTCACAGGCAGTTTATAATAACTCCGAATCATTGCTAGCACAGTTACAGAACGATATATTGACTCGTAGCTCTGAACAAAGACAGATAGCTCAAAGCGATAAGAGTTTACAAGTAACTGCAGCTCCCAGCCGACTGCGTGAAGTTGAAGGGGTTTTCAACAGCATAGTTACAAATCTCTCAAAAGACAAAGATCTTAAACTCACAGATATTGCAGTTTTAGTATTTGATATAGACAAATACAAAGTTGAGATAAATCGCGTTTTCGAAGGTACTGTAGCTGATAATCAAAAAGTGGTCCCATACAGCTTAATTGACTCTAAGGCATCTAACGAAAGTCACTTTTCTCAAGCAATTGGCCTTATCCTCAAAATCCTTTCAGGTGAATTCAATCGACGAAATGTATTAACTCTTTTTAAAAACCCATGCTTTCAAGCAAAGACAGAAATGAACTCGAGTGATGTGACTCAGTGCTTAGATTGGATGATCGAACTGATGATGTTACGGGAAGGAGAAGGTGATGATTTCTCATTCCATCAAGGTTTACTCAATTTGCGTGCAGGTAAAGTCTTTGGGAACCTCAAAGAATACGAAGGTTTAAACTCTTATGAAACAAGTCAAAACGAGCTTCTCTCATTATTCTCTCATATAATCGATAGCTTATTAAGCCTTTCAGAAAAGCTTATTCCTTTACAGGCAAGCTCAGAACTATGGCAACAGCACTTAGTTTCCTTATTCGACCGATTCTTAGCTGTGCCCGAAGCTTTCCCAGCCGAACTATCGATACGTACTAAGCTTTTTGATGGCCTACAAAGTTTGATAGACTTTAATAAGCGAAATACTGAGCTAAAGCTTAATTTTGAAGATATCTGTCAATTTATCTACAGCACTATTGACGGCATACCCGTTTCTCGAGGCATGTACCTTGGATCGGGGATAACTATCGCGTCTCTTCAGCCTATGCGACCGGTTCCTTTTAAACACATTTACATTTTAGGTCTAGGCGAAAATGAGTTCCCAGGTTCTGTAGATAAAACTAGCTTTGACTTAAGAAATATTCATCGTAAAATTGGCGACATCTCTTTGCCAGAGAAGAACCTTTACCTATTCCTTGAAACAATCATTTGTGCTAGGGAAAAACTGTTTTTAAGTTATGTTTCAGAAGATATAAAAGAAGACAAAGTTTTTAACCCAGCAAGGGTAATTGATGAAATCTCTCATTATTGCCGAAGTAACTTTAACTTCATGCTAAAATCTCAAGAACTTGCGCTGAAAAACTATGCTCCAAATTCTTTTAGAAATGGCTTTACCAATGATGGCTTTAGATCGGTAAAAGCTGAAGATGCTCTACTAGCTAAGACTTTACAAGAGAACCAAACTCAAGTAAGAAAGGCTAGGAGCAATACTCTTCCTATTCAAAATAGAAAAGAACTTTCGGTAAACCAACTTGTCACTTTCGTTCGCAATCCCGCCGACTCATTTTTTAAAGAAAATTGTCAGCTTCCATCTCTTTGGACAAATGATGAAGCTCTGAGAATTGACGAACCGTTTGAATCCGAGAATCTAGTTAAAAGGCGTTTCATAGAGACTGTTTTTCATGACTTTATCAAAACAGCATTTACAGAAAGTAGCGATCTAGACTTTTTCGTTTCTCTAGAGGCTCACTACTTGCGATTACAACAACTAAACAGACTTCCTAAAGGTGTTTTCGGAGAACTCGACTTTCAGTCAATAAGTGACTCTTTAGAAAACCTTATTGGTCGTCAAGATTTTGAGCAAATAGTTAACGAGCTTCGCAAAGAGCATGAATTTGGTCGAGTAATCATAGGTGAAAAATCTTGGTCCAAAGAAGGTAACTATCTATATTGTGACGCAGTGCCACTACAAGATTTTAAATTGGTCGGAACTTTAGAAAATTGTTTTTGGAATACGTCTAATAAACTAGAGAAGATTTTCCTTATCAAAGATACAATGTCTAAGAAAGATATACTCAAACCATTCTTTATGTGGACTTTAGGTTATCTCAATGACTTATGCGATGATATTGAGCTTACGATCTTCGCTTATAAAAGAACTAAACCAACGACATATATATTTAGCTTAGATAAAACAGGCTTTGACTCTAAAGAGGCATTAAGAGATTGGCTACAAGCTCTTGTCGAAAATATCCACTTAGGTCAAGCTGTGTTGCTCCCACTAGAACAAGCAAGTAAAGCTTTTGAATCACAGGCCTATCATTTAGAATCAATAATTAACGAAAATCAAAGTTTAGCTAGTATATTGTTGCCTAAACCAATTGACTTGTTGGAGCAGAATCCAGACTTAGAAACTATTCAGTCCTTACTTCAACCTGTTTTAAATATGCTTGGAGGCAGTAAGTGAAGTCTCCAATTGATATACACGACCCTAAAAATATAGATCTCTCGAATCATTCTATAATTGAAGCGTCTGCGGGTACAGGTAAAACATATACAATTCAAAACCTTGTTGTTGAGTTAGTTCAGAATCGACAACTTAAACTTTCGGAAATACTTGTTGTTACTTTTACAGAAAAAGCAACGGGTGAATTAAAGGAAAGAATTTTCTCTGCTCTATGTGAGGCGAGGGATAAATCTTCCATCAAGAGCGAAGCTCTAACTAAGGCAATTGAACAGTTCTCGGAAGCTAAAATATTCACGATTCATTCATTCTGCCAAAGAGTTCTTCAAGAGTTTGCTTTCGAAAACTCAAACAGCTTTAACTTTGAATTAACAGATGATAAAGAACTATATACTCGAGAGTTAAACAAGCTTAAGCGAATATGGAATGAGGATAGCCAAGTATGTGAACTCTTGCGATCATTCTATGAAGGTTCAAGTACCGATGAACTGTTGATAGAACTTGCTCAGAAACGGACTGGCCTTGAAGTCGCTATGCCATTAACTACAGATTCCGAGGAATTCACCTTTTTATTGGACTCGTCGCTAAGGCACCTTCGAAGCTTTTCGAAAGACTCGTTCAATAGTTTTGCTGACACCAAGTCGATTACTTCAGCAAAGAAAAGGTATGAAGATATAATTGAACCTGTCTTTAGTTTATTAAATGATTCATCTTTGAGTGACCTGCAAGTACTGGAACACATTTCAGATCTACACCCAAAAGAGTTTAAAGCTGATTCACTGATAAAAAAAACTACGAGTGCCAAAGCAAAAGAAGACTTTGATTCAGACTTAAAAACGAACCCTCACTATACTGCATTTTCAGATGCTCTTTATGCTATTCTTAGTTTAAAAAAGAAGGTAAATAATTCGCCATGGTTTACTTTTTTACTGCAACAATCTATTGAATTAAAAGATGCAGTCAAAGCCTATAAACGTAGTAATCAGCTTATGAGCTTCGATGACATGATAGAAGACGTTCATCACGCTTTGTGTGTAGACAAATCAAAACTTTTGATTGATTCTTTAAGAGAAAGTATGAAAGTAGGTTTGATCGACGAATTCCAAGATACTGACTTAAGGCAGTGGGCCATATTTCAAAAGATCTTTCTGGAAGATTCAGAATCTACAGGCAATAGGCTGCATCTGATTGGCGACCCGAAACAAGCTATTTATGGCTTTCGTGGTGCTGACATAAATGCATACTTACAAGCCCGTCATGAACTTTTAGAACACGGAGCGAGTTACTATAACTTGCCAACAAACTGGCGTTCTCTACCTAGTTTAATAGGAGAGTTCAATAAGCTTTTTAAGTCACCAAACTGGTTTAGCTCGACATCTGATTCTGATTGGAGTATTTCATATAGAAACTCAATGACTCAAGATGATGTATCTCGAGAAAAGCGTCAGAGTGAAGGACCTTGCCTCTATTATGATCAAAGTTCATCGAATCCTTTAAATATCGTCGAAGTTGATACTGAAGATAAAAATGCTTGGGCGATAAAAAAGTCACTTGCAGATTCTTATGTTAGTTCAATTCAAGACCTAGTTGGAAATGTAGAATACTTAATCAAGGGAAAAGAAGCGTCTCTTAGCTACAAAGACATATGCATTCTTTTACGTAGTCGCAGTGACTTTGCCATACTAGAAAAGGCTTTTAGGGATAAAAACATTCCTTATACTTTTTATAAGCAAACCGGTATATTCCAGACTCAAGAGGCTTATACCTTTTACTATCTTTTTAAATCTTTTATTCAGCCTGAGAATAATAGTTTTAGAACTCAAGTCTACTTATCATCGTTATTTGATTTAGAACCTGAATTAGCAATCAATCCCGACAAGCTTTCTTTAGAACATCCTGTTAGTTTGCAATGGCTTAGCTTACGAGATCTCGCAATAAATAATAAGTGGGCGCTGTTCTTTGAAACACTTCTCTTCAAGAATGGTTTAATTAGCAGATTGCTAAAATTAGCCGAAAGTCATGCCTCCAACACATATGAACAACTTTCAAATGAACTCATGTCTTTGACGATCAAAGAAAACCTTTCCGTAGATTTATTAACTGAGCGTTTATTAGACTTGATCAAACTATATGTGGATAGCGAAGATGATTATCGTGAAAAGACCATAGAAGCAGATGCTATAAAAATAATGACGATCCATGTCAGTAAAGGCCTGGAGTTTCCTGTAGTCTTTTTATTTGGTGGATTCTCAACACCAAGAGTAACGGATAAACTTCATAAGTATTTTGATTCAATCTTACAAAAACCTGTTATTGATATAACAAAATCAAGTAAACAAGAAGTTCTGAATGAACAAAATGAAGAGCTCATTCGCCTGTACTATGTTGCTTGTACACGCGCAGTCTTAAAACTTTTCGTACCGAGTATTGATAAAAAATCGATTATAAATGATTTATTTTCTGGTGACCGAGGTGTAACTAGTACGTCTCATGAAATACTGACGAAACCACTAACTATAGAAAGTGAATCATATGACCAGCAAGAGCTCACTTATTCTTTCGAAACTAAGGAGCTGTCTAGTTTCGCAAAAAGACGGGTTGGTATATACTCATTTTCGTCGCTCTCTCATTTTCAGAAGGATGATGAAGAATTAAGTTTTAATGATGACAAGATTCGCGATGTTCGATACGATGATTATGCATCTTTAAATGACTCTAGCTTAGATGAAGAGCTTATACTTCCTCGTGGAGCATCAACGGGTGATTTACTCCACGAAATACTAGAGAATCTTGATTATGCTTTGCTTAGAGAAATGTCTTCTCCTTACCAGCTTTTGAATATAAATACACCAGCATTTGATGTTATCTCTGCTGCCTTAAATAAGTTTCCTTTGCCAAATAAAATCCTTCGAGATGATTCTGGGAAAGTTATCGACACTTACGAGAAAGCGTTAGCCAGAATGGTCTGGAACACACTTAAAGCGCCTATCTTAGAGTTAGGTGGATTGAGCCTCAGTGAAGTTACAGTTCAAGATACTCAACGAGAAATAGAGTTTAACTTCAAGGTTCCAGGTAACGAGTCTTACATGACTGGTATAATTGACTTACTCTTTCGTATAAAAAAAGCGGATAACACCTACCACTACTATGTCCTTGATTGGAAAACTACATCGATTGCTAATGATGACTATTTTAGAGATGCCATCCATACATCCATGTTACAGAAGAAATACAATCTACAGTATAAACTCTACGAATATGCAGTGCAGAAGTGGTTTAATAGTCGTTACTCTGATAAACATCAGCTCATCGGTTCAGTCTATGTTTACCTTCGAGGAATGAATGTAAAATACCCTGGACGAGGGGTTTACTACACACCTTTCAATGACGACGCCTTAGCGCTAGAGAAGAAGCTAAATAAGCTTATCTCCTATAGCCAAGGAGTTAAGAGATGACACCCTGGCAAGACTACGCTTTAAATGAATACTTCAATGATCCAGAGTTAGGTCGTTTATTTTATCTCGCTCATAAAAATTTAAACATTACAGTTTTAGACATTCAGGTAACTCTTGATTTTCTAAAGGATCACAATTCTAACCGGGAAGAATATGCTGCCATATTTTTACTCATATTTAGCTATCTAAACGAGGGCAGCATTTGTGTTAATACAAAGAGTCCAGAGTTCACCAGTAAGCTTTTAAAGCTAAACCCATCGTTCTCTTTCGATTTTAGTGATCAGAGCTTTTGGAAACCTATTATTTCTTTTGAAGATGATTTAATAAGGCCTCTCGTTTTTATAGATGGTTTCATTTACTTATTTAAAAAATTTATTTTAGAGAAGCAATTAAAACAAAGCTTTAAAAGCTTACTCGAAAGAGATAGTAGCTCTAGTGACTTAGGTCTTTTAAGTAAAACTTTAAGTGAAGTTGAAAGTAGATTAACCTTTCCATTACATGATCATCAACATTTAGGCGTTATTGCCGCCATCTTGAATGATTTTACAATTATCACAGGTGGGCCAGGAACAGGTAAAACCAGCGTATTATCGGCTTTCCTGCAGGTTTACTTTCAACTCTTTCTTGAGGCTTCAGACAAAACCTTTTTAGTAGCGCCAACAGGCAAAGCCGCTCAGCGCATGAAGGACTCGATAAATGAATCCTTGGAAGACATAAGTTGCCCTAAGGCGATTGAATCACAAATATTAAACCTAGAACCTTCGACTATCCATAAATTGCTTCAGACTTACAGATCTGACATAAAGGTACATATACATGCCGAATTAATCGTCGTTGATGAAGTCTCTATGGTCGATGCGAAGTTGATGGTTGAATTAATTGAAGCTTTACCGAATACTTGCAAAGTTATTTTTCTTGGCGACCCACACCAACTGCCATCTGTAGAAGCTGGTAGGGTTTTAGCTGATCTACTTCCTGAAGAAGGTACTTCTTTTTCTGAGCACTTTGTAGATAAAATCAAACTAGTTTCTAGTAGAGCTAATCAGATTCAAAATACAGAAACACCTAATCTACTTACGGATAAAGTTGTAAAGCTAACCAAATCTTTCCGATCTGAACAGAAAATCTTAGAGCTTGCAAACTATGTAAATCAGAAAAAAACTGAAGCTATTCTTAAATTGGCTCAAGATCCCAAGGCTCAATTAATCGACGACCATTCATTAACTGAAGGTTTGCCGTTATTTGACTTTAATGAAAAAGAGTCTGACTTTCGCAGTAATTGGTTCGATGGGACACAATCCGTCTATTTTAATATGACAGATGCTTTAGATCTTGAGGTCATCAATGAGTGGTTTAAGCAAACACTTAGCTCGAATACTTACTTTGATTTATTATCACGCTTAAAGAAAGAATTCTGTGAAGAAGCCTTGAAAGAGCTGTTCTTCATCTTTGAACAAAGTAAAATCCTGACTTTTATGAAAATCTCAGAAACTGGTGCTAATGCGGTCAATCAATTTGGCGCTGATTTTGTTAAGAAAAATACTCAAGATTATGATCACCATAAAGTTTTTCATGGATGCCCTATAATGGTCACAAAAAATGATTATACTCGGGCTTTAAATAATGGTGATATCGGGATTGTTTTGTTTATCGACAATTCCTATAAAGCATACTTCCCCATAAATAATTCCTTTGTCAGTTACCAAGTCGATTTATTGCAGAATTACGAATTGGCTTTTGCCATGACAGTTCATAAAAGTCAGGGTTCTGAGTACAAGAATGTGATGATTTTATTACCAGAAGATTTAGAAAATAGACTTTTATCAAAAGAAATACTTTATACAGGAATCACCCGAGCCAAAGAATGTTGTATATTAGTTGGTAATCAAAGTGTTTTGGAAAAAGCTGTTACTACCCAAATTAAGCGAGAAAGCCGCTTGAGCTTATGGCAATAATTAGGAAAGAATGAATAACGAAACGATAACTGATGGTTCGAAGCCACTTCTGCCTTGGGAAACATTTCCAGAAGTAGGGGATTCATTCGCTAATTACAAACTAAAGAAAATTATTGGCAAAGGTAGCTTTGGTACGGTTTTTCAGGTTCAACCAGATGAAAGCGTTGAATGGTTTGAAGCGGTAAAGGTTCTACACAGATCAAGCAGAATAGATAAAAGTCGCTTTACAGAAGAAATAAATAAGCTTAAAGAAATACGACTTCCCGGCATTGCTAGGATCCACACAACTGGTGAAGAAAATGGCTTTCTTTACTACAGCATGGATTATATCGATGGTGAGTGCATTGACACTTGGTCGGCTAGACCTGAGATTTCATATGCAGATATATTTAGTAGTTTTCTAGAACTTTGTTTAACTGTTGAAAATTTACATGAACAAAGTTTCTTACATTTAGATATAAAGCCTCAGAACATCATGATTAATTCTGACAAGCAAGTTCGCTTGTTAGATTTTGGCATTTCAACTAAACTTGGCACAGCCTCTGACTTATCTGCAGATGGTTTAGGCGCAGGCACCTATGAGTATGCGGCTCCAGAACAAATACTGGGTGATACACCAACTCCTCAAATGGACGTCTATGCCTTAGCATGTCTTCTTTATACATTGCTTTCAGGTCATCATCCAAAACTTTCAGGTCAATTAATAAACGGTTCATTTGAAGCTGATCATCGCTTAAGCAGGGAAGCTGTGATTGAGAAATGTACTTCGCATATAACGACCGATATTTGCGATAGTAACTTTGAAATGACTCAAGAAATATCTTCTGTACTCAAAAATGCTTTAGCGCCCAAAGATAGTAGATTTACTTCTGTAAAAGATTTTCGTCTGGCGTTAATTAGAAGCGGTTGTTTAAATCCTTTTTTCTATGTCGTCTTTGACGGTAGCCTTGAGAAATCGACTCCATTTTTGCCAACTCTTGAAACTCTGAAACTGGAGTTTGCTAATCAAATACAATTATCGGCATATACCAAAACTCAAAAAGAGACTGGGGACTTTGAGGTTTCAGAGAATGATGATTGTAGTGATGTTCAAATTAAGCTTCGCCAACAGATATTTAACTACTTAGCGAAGCCTGATGCAGATGCTTGGCAAACTTCTCCCTATAGATCATTAAAGAGTTATGGCGAAAGCGACTCTCATCTATTCTTTGGGAGAGACAAAGAAATAGCATCTCTGTGTTCACTAATAGAAAACAGCAAAAAAGACGATTCTTTAATCACTGTTTTGGCACCAAGTGGCGCCGGCAAATCTTCATTTCTCAAAGCTGGAGTTATACCTCTTTTCAAGCAGAGTGCAGCCTGGGAATGTTTTGTTTTTAGTCCAAATAATAAAATACTTAGACAGCTAAAAGATATACTCGAATCAACAACGGCCTCTACACAAAAAACACTTATCATAATTGATCAATTTGAGGAACACTTACAAACTCCCCAAGAGAGCGATGAGTTTGTCTCATTATTACAAAACCTTCTTGCAACGAACAGTGTAAAAATCATTTTAAGTCTTAGAAATGACTTTTATAAAGAGTGTATTCAGTTCCTGGATTCTTTCCAGTTATCTCAAAATTTCTACAATCTTCCTGCGGCGAATGAAAGTAGTATTGCTCGTATGATTCGGATGCCGGCTATAAAAGCTCACTTAAAGTTTGGGAAAGATCCTGTATCTGGTAAAAGTCTAGCTGATATTTTGAAAGAAGAGGCTATGCAAACCCCTGAGAGTTTAGCGGCATTATCATTTACTCTCGACGAGATCTTCGATAAGTCACCTCACGGTCTTTTATCCTTTGAAGTGTATCAAAAACTAGGTGGCATGAACGGTGCTATGGCGAAGAGGGCTGAATCCGTAATCGCCTCGTTATCTTTAATAAATGAAAAGGATACCTTTCATATTGTTTTTCAAAAACTTATTCAAGTTGATGAAAAACAAACTCCCCGACGTCTATATACTGAATACTCAGCCTTTAAGGCTAATTCTGATTGCCTTAAACTTACAGATGCCTTTATCGAAGCAAAGCTATTTACTGTAAGCACAGATAACTCCACTAATGAACGGATTGTCACTGTCGCTCATGAAGCGCTCATCCAGCAATTTAATGGCAATGGTTGGCCACGTGTAATTCACTGGCTTAGTCAGCAAAAGAATAATCTATTAATACGTAAGCGGCTATCAATCGCCTTAAATGATTGGCTGCAAAATAATAGAGATAAAAAATTTCTTATCTCAAGCAAAGATCAACTTCATGAAATAATTAGTCTCAAGAAACTTAATTGGTCCTTCTCTGATATCGAAGAAACTTTCTTAAGTAAATCTTCTAATCAAATTCGCTCAAGAAGTCTTTTTGCATACTCTTCATTGGCAGCCATTGGCATCATTTCTTTCTATCTTTGGAAAGAGACAAACACTGTTGACAACTTAACGAAAGAAAAAGAATCGATTAAAATTGAGGTAAATAAACTTAGTCTTGAAGCGTTGAAACAAGAAAGTCGCTTAAAAGAACTTCAAAAACAAGAGAAAATGATTCATGAGCAATTGGTAGCGATGAATGATTATAGTAAGCTTTCTCGTATCGCATCTCTTCAACAAAATAACTCACTGCCAACTCCAACAGCCATAAGTTTACTAAGTGAAATAAATGAAGAAAACAGAAACTGGATGTGGGGCCAAACGCTCTATAAGTCTATCCCTGACCACTTAGTATTATTTGGCCACAAAGAAGAAATACTTTCAGTCGATTTCTCTAAAGATACAAAGAGTAAATATTTGCTCACATCTTCTTGGGACGATTCGGCCATATTATGGGATTCAGAGTCAGGTAATAAGCTTGTCACATTTAACTATAGCGGTAATAATCCTTCTTCTTCAGACCTTGAAGATGCCAAGTTTTCTTATGATGGCTTTGCTGCCTTAGCTTGTAATGATGGCTTTGTATATTTATGGAATGTTGATGAGTCTATTAAAGGTGAGGGGACTGCACAAAGCATAAAAATGCCTCATACCAAAATTCGTCGACTTTTCTTTAGTTCTGACAATAAATACCTTCTTTGTGCTGGAAGTGAAGGTTCGTTTAGTATTTGGGATTGGCAAAATAAACTATTTGACAAACCCTTAGCTATTGGTGAGCATTCCACTGATAATAACAAGCGTCTTTACAGTGCTCAAGTATCTCCTGATGGCAAATTTATAGTCTCTGCAGGTTGGGACGGAAAGATCAAAAGGTGGCAATGGGACGGAAAGACTCTTAATTCTCCAAAAGTAGTTGGAGCTCATGATTCTGAAATATGGGATGGACGATTTAGTCCAGATGGCAAATACTATTTAAGTGCGGGCCGTGATAAAAAAGCCATACTATGGGATGTTGAAAAATTCACAAAAGTCAAAGTCTTTGGTACAGGTATAGATGGCCATACATCTGATGTTCGTTCTGCCACGTTTTCTCCTGGCATGAAAACAATTCTTACAGGCTCTAGAAATAAGACTTTAAGAAAATGGAATATAGAGACAGGGAAGTTGATAAGCTCTACTAAAGTCCATGATAATATCATTTATGATATATCCTTTAATCATGATGGTAGTAAATATGCAACAGTGTCTGCAGATAAGGTGCTCAATGTTTATGAGACTGATAAGCCTAAAACAAAGACCTCAAATATACTTTATCACTCAGATTCTGTTGAAGACTTTGATATATTAGATGGCCAGTTAGTGACGGCCTCTAGTGATGGGGAAGTTCGTTTCTGGGATTTACAAAAGAAAAGTATGCTGATGCATTTTTCTAATAACTCCGATGATAGTAAACAGAAACTTTCTAGAGTTCAATTTTTGAATGATGAAACTCTTATAACAGCTAATACTTCTGGAGTGCTACGAATATGGGAATATGTCGGTCACGCCTGGGAATTAGTAAAAGTTATAAACTCCGACTCTTCCGAGAGAATGATAAGCTTTGAAATCTCTGCTAACAAACAATCAGCTTTATGTTCTTTCCGGAATGGCGATATTTATATTTTCGAAATAAGCTCTGGCAATAAAATCTATAGTTTTAATAACAAAGACTTAAAAGACGAGTCACCAGTTATTACGGTAATAGATTCAGATAATATTCTTTGCGGCTTAGAAAACGGCATGCTTTATTCTTTGAACACTAAGACTAAGAAACTGTCTAAGCTCCCAATAAGTCACTCTCGAAAAGTTTTTCACCTTAATCGCCTAAGTATTAATGGTGAGAGCTTTTTTACCTCCACTTCCCGAGATGGTTATATATATTTCTTTGATGCAAGTTTTAACAAAATCAAAGAGTTTACCCATGGTGTCCGTGGCGACGCATCTCATGCGGCTATATCTCCGTCGAATGATATTCTTGTAAGTGCATCAACAAGAGATTCAAATATTTTTGTTTGGGACTTAAAAAATAATGTCGAGTTACTTCCTTTATCTGGCCATGATGGTTCTATCACCAAAGTAAAAGTCATCGACAATAGTCTAATCGTCAGCTCATCTCAAGATGGTACTGTAAGACTTTGGAACTCCCTCGATTGGCAGGTCATGAAGCAATCTGGACAAGAAGAAAGCCTACTGAATAATCAGCAGGCTTTGATAGAAGCGATAAAAGAATATCAGCTTAAAAAGTAATATTAAACAGCTTGTAGTGCGTCAACAGAAGGAGCACTCAACAACTCCATTAGCTGTGCTTTCTTCTGTTCAAAAGCAGCCTTTAACTCTTCGAGCTTCTTCGCATAGGACTGTTTCTCTTCTGAACTCTTTGAGTCGTCTTTGCAGAATCTAAAGTACTTTTGAGACTCTTCGATCCATTCATTTAAAGACTGAGTTAACTCATTGTAACTAGATTCAACTTTTTGATAGAGGTTCTTTTCTTTTATGAGATCAAGCCTCTTATAAAGGTCTTCTTTTTTCTTACTAATTGTCTGAAGTGTAGTAGCCTTAAGAATTTGCTTTTCTGGAATTTCTTTAAGGTTAGTTGTAAGTCCAAACAAACTTAATGTTTTGATCATCCATTTAGTTGGATCATAATGATACCATCTAATGCCATTTCTATAATCAGCTTGAAAAGTATGGTGATAGTTATGGTAACCTTCGCCATATGTAAATAATGCTAAGAAGAAATTATCCCGAGATGTATCTTTGCTAGAGTAAGGCTGTGATCCAAATATATGGCATGCAGAGTTTATTAGAAAAGTAAAGTGATGGTTCAAGACGAATCTTAAAAGACCTGCAAGAACAAGTACACCATAAATAGAACCAGTATTACCTGTATATTTATTATAAGCCCAACCTAAAAATATAGGTACCACAATATTACTGAAAAGAACAAGGGGTAGGTAGAGTTTATCTTGAAGTATGATAATTGGATCTTTTTTAAGATCGTTGATATTAGATAAGTCTGCTTCTGGTCCTTGGTAATCTTTAATTACCCATCCCATATGAGAGTACCAAAAACCCATTTTCGCTGAGTAAGGGTCTTTTTCATTATCATCAACAAATTTATGATGACGTCTATGATCTGCAGACCATTTAAGTATGCTGTTTTGAGTTGCACATCCACCCCAGTACGCTAGCCAAAGTCTAACGGGAAAAGATGCGGTGTAAGCTTTATGAGACCAAAGTCTATGATAACCAGCAGTAATTCCAGTGCCGGTAGCAAACATGAAAAAGATAAAGCAAAACCAATCAAAACCTGTAAAACCGTAGTTGATGCCATAGTATGGCACAAAGATGAGAGCTAAGACTGGTGTTGAAAAGAGAACAAATGTGTTAAGCCAGTTCTGCTTAATTTCGGGAGTTTCAACATTCATTTAGTGATATATATCCGTGATTATTAGTATTTCTTAGGTAGCCTTCTGAGGCTTTCGGAATATATAATCAAAGTTGGTTTTTGCAAGTTTGAAGAATCATTTCTAGGAATAAAAAAAGCGGGTTAAAAAACCCGCCTTTTTTATTATACTTTTGGTACTATCCAATAAGCTGCATTACTTGCTGTGGAAGTTGGTTAGCCTGAGCTAACATCGCATTACTCACTTGGTTCAGAATCTGATGTTTAGCAAACATTGAAGACTCACGAGCCATATCTACATCACGGATCTTACTCTCCGCAGCTCTTAAGTTGTCTTCATAAGAAAGAAGACTACTTCTAGTTTGTTCCATTTTACTTTGCTGAGCACCATTATTTGCTCTAGCATTAGCGATAAAATCAATAGCCTTGGCTAGTTTACCTACCGCTCCAGACACTGTTACACTCAATTTTGATGAATCGACTACTGATGACCATGTAACTTCCGTTCTTGTAGATCCTGTGGTAACATTGTCAGAATTGTATGTATAAGATACTGTTGTACCGATACTTTCAGTGTTAGTCGCTTGTAAGTCTTCTAGCGTTATATCGACGCTCTGACCACTGTCTGGCCCAATTTGAACGCTTATGTTACCAGTTTCTACACCATCGCCTGAAGTTACAGCTATACCATTGCCACCTCTAAAAAGATATAAACCGTTAAATTTCGCTGCGGCTGTACTTTTAGAGGTAACTCTCGAGATTTCATCTTGAAGTTCTTTAAATTCTGTTTGTATATTTACTTTATCGCCTGAAGTCTTGGTTCCATCACCGGCTTCGATAGCAAGCTCTGACATTCTTGCAAGCATATCATTCATCTTTTGCATCCAAGAATCTGCTGTTTGAAGCATTGATAGGGAGTTTTCGACGTTTGATCTTGCCGCTGAGACATTGCGGGCTTGACTTCTCATTCTTTCACTGATACCGACGCCAGACGGGTTGTCTGCAACACCTTTGACACCAGTAGATAAGTTCTGCATTGACTTCGACATATTAACTGTATTATTGCTGAAGTTAGTCCAGATAGAGAATGCACTTGTATTGTTATTGACTGCCATACCCATTTTCGTTCCTCCGTGAATCTATTGGGTTTATGTATTACCAGCATCCTTGCTAGTACTCCGGCTATTTATCTTGAAAAAAAGGCCGAAGAACTTTTTTTCTGTTACCCACATCCTTGTCGGTACATCCATAGTCTTTCGGTACTCTTTTGAAAGACTTTAGTGTTTTTTGAACTTTTTTTGATTTTTTTTTGATTTCAGCACTAACTAGGCACCACTTTAATCATAAAGAGTTGTACAATAGGATCACAATAATGAGATTTAATAAAGTAATGGGCATACACACATGGATGTGAAATTTTCCGGTAGAGCATTGATTGTTGAAGACAATCCAGTTAATCAAATGGTACTTAAAACCCAACTAACTAGAATGGGAATTGCTGTTGATGTAGCTGAAAATGGCCAAATAGCTTTAGATAAAATAGATAGTAATGATGCATACGACATTATCTTTATGGATGTTCAGATGCCTGTAATGGGTGGTGTGGAGTGCACAGAAAATATCCGTAAGACAAATGCTCAAATTCCTGTTATCGCTGTTACCGCTAATGTTACCACTAAAGATAAAAACGATTGCAAGGAATGCGGCATGAATAGTTTTATGGCGAAGCCCTTAAAAAGAGATCTTCTGATTTCTGAATTAGGAAAATGGCTTTAAGAAATGAAAATCTCCCTTCTTCAGGTCGGAGGTACTGTTGATTCATACCTTAAGAAAGGTGTAGACGAGTACCTAAAAAGACTAAAGCATTATACTTCATTTGAGATCATCGAAATAAAAGATCTAAAGAATGCATCTAAACTTAGTCGTGATGAGCTTAAAGTTCGTGAAGGTAAAGAAATACTAAACAAACTTACCTCAAGCGACTTTGTCGTTATTTTAGACGAAAGAGGTAAACAATGCACTTCAGAAGAGTTTGCGACATTCATCCAAGGTAAAATGAATCAGTCATGCAAAAGGTTAGTTTTCGTTATTGGTGGGGCATTTGGTTTTTCTGAGGAGGTTTATGATAGATCTAATCAAAAGCTTGGCTTATCTAAAATGACCTTCTCTCATCGAATGATTAGATTATTATTTGTCGAACAACTCTATAGAGCCCATACAATTTTAAGGAATGAGCCTTACCATCATTGATTGATGAATTGCTTTGCGAGATCAAAAAGAACAACTGCAGCGCAATTTGAAACATTGATCGAATTTTTCAAACCATAGGCTGGAAGCTTGATGAAGCCATCACATTCTTTAAGAGTTTCTTCCTGAATTCCCAACGCTTCGTTACCAAGAACTATCGCAATAGGGTAATAGACTTTAAAGTCCCAGATAACTTCAGCTTCCGAAATAGTGTCTACACCAAAAACTTTGTAGTTCTTATTTTTATAGTATCCAACCGCTTCCACAGCTGTTTCAAAATGAATAGTATCAACAATATTTTCCGCCCCCATAGAAGCCTTGGCTAGTTTTGGGTGAGGAGGGCAAGCGGTATAACCGCAGCAAGCGACTTCTGTAGCATTGACTGCGTCAGCTAATCTGAGAATATTTCCAACATTGTGTACACTTCTTAAGCGATCGAGGATGATGACGATTGGAAGCTTTGGATGTTCTGTTGAAGAGCGATCTCCAACTTCAAGCGAAAAACTATCTACGGACATTAGTAGCTTCTACGTAAATGGGATGAAGCAATCCCCAATTCTTCTCTGTATTTTGCAACAGTACGTCTAGCAATGCTAAAGCCTAGTGCGTTTAACCCATCAACGAGTTCTTGATCTGCGAGAGGCTTTTTAGAGTCTTCTTCAGCGATCATCTCGTTGATTCGATGTTTTATGCTCAAGCTAGTAACAACCTCCCCAGTAGTGGAAGTATAACCAGAGTTAAAGAAATATTTAAAAGGGAATAAACCTTTGGGAGTCTGAACATACTTTTGATTAATCGCCCGACTAACAGTTGTTTCATGAACACCAATTTCATCTGCAACTTGCTGCATAGTGAGTGGTTTCATAAGATCGACACCTTCTCTAAGAAAAGCATCTTGAAGTCGTGTGAGAACTTGAGTTATTCGAACAATCGTTGACTCTCGATGATCCAAGCTTCTCATTAACATTTTACTGGAAGTAATCTTTTCTTTGATGTACTTTCGAACTTCTGGCTTGGTGTTTGGATCTTCAAGAATGGTAAGGTATTGATCAGAAATTCTTAAATTTGGCAAATGCTCTTTCAGTGCTTTTACCTTAAACTCTTCACCATCTTTATAAATTTCTGTTTCTGGAACAGCATACTGAACTGAGCGGTTGGTAACTGCTGATCCTGGATAAGGCTTTAGCTTTTGAACGAACTTAAGCGCTTCATAAATCTTTGTAGGAGTAACATTCAGCTTCTTAGCTAATTGAGGTATATGATTCTTTTGAACCATATCAAGATGTTTACTTATTATCTTATACTCTAAAGTTGCTTCCATATTCATCTTTTTAAGCTGAATACAAAGACATTCTTGTAAATCTCGACTACCAACGCCAATAGGTTCAAAGCTTTGAATAACTTGCAGTACCTTCTTTACGACTTTTACATCACAGCCACAAATAATAGCTAAGTCTGAAATATGTGTTCTGAGGTAACCTAACTCATCTATGCTACCAATAAGTTGCTCGGCAATTTCATAATCTTTCTCATCTAAATCTAGTGAACGAAGCTGTTCTACTAAGATGTCTTGTAGAGAAGACTCTTCTGTTAAGGAATCAAAGAAATGCTGTCTCTTAGAATCTGCCTCTGGACTATTGCCGCCACTTCCTGCGTGGTCACGCCAAGAAGGGTCAATAGAAATAAGACTACACATAGACTCATCGTGTTCAGCAGCCGCTGCGGCTACTTGTTCATCAGAAGGTGAGCCAGGTAAGTCTTCACTGAGCATATCGCCCATTAGTTCTTCACCGCCACCAGAAACTTCAAGAGTTGGATTAACCTCGATTTCCTGAGAGATCTTTTGTTGGAGTTCCAACATTGGCAACAGCAGTATTTCCAAAGATTGAATCTGCTGAGGAGCCATTATGAGCTCTTGACTCAATTTTTGTGATTGAAATAAACCCTGTTCCATATATACAAAAAATCCCGGTTTTTTAATACTTTTTTAATTATGCAGCTTCAGTAGGAAAAGATATGCTGTAAGTTCCATTTAGATTATGCTCGCCATCTAAGCTTTAACTTAGTGCTTTTAGAGCTCACTACCAAATATAAGAATATAAAAAATAGCAGGAATTCACAACAATATGATCGGTCTAGCATCTTTGAGTAGTGGTTCAAAAGGAAATTGTACGGTAGTACGAAATGGCGATGACCTCATTTTAATTGATTGTGGGATCTCATTTAAAAAACTCAAAGAAAAGCTTAAGGAACATGACCTTCATGAAGAAATGATTAAAGGTATCTTTGTAACTCACGAACATACAGATCATGTTTCTGGATTAAGAGTAACTTCTGATAAAATGGATATTCCTGTTTTCTGCAATCAAAACACCGGTGCATTTCTTAAACGAAAAGAACGAGCTCCTCAAAATCTTAATTATTTTGAAAATGGCTCCAGTATTGGTCACAGTACATTCGTTGTTGAACCTTTTAGTGTACCTCACGATGGCGTTGATACCGTTGCCTACAATGTATTTGTAAATGATATAAAAATTTCAGTAGCAACAGACTTTGGTTTTGCATCTCAAGCAGTTAAGCAAAACCTTAAAGGCTGTGACTTACTACTCTTAGAAAGTAATCACGATGTTAAAATGCTACAAGAGTGTGGTAAAAGGCCATGGAAGATCAAGCAACGTATTCTTAGTCGTCATGGGCACTTAAGCAATGAAACTTGTCATGAGATACTCTCTGACGTTCTGCATAAAGACCTCAAACACCTAATCCTAGGTCATGTCAGTCAGGACACCAACGATTACTCACTAGTCAAAGACTTAGCCCAAAAACACCTGGAATTGTCCGGCTTTGAACAATTGGGTATGCATGTTGCGCTACAAAATGAAGTCTCACCATTTTTTACGGTGTAGTATTTTTATTAAGTTCAACTCTATGAGGATAGAAACATGCGTGCTCTTATCGTCGACGACTCTGCTTTAAGCAGAATGATGATTTGTAAGAAAGTAAAAACTCTTGTACCAGATGTAACCATCGTACAAGGTGTTAATGGTCAAGAAGCTGTTGATAAATACAACAGTTTTAAAGATTCTGAGCCTTTTGATGTTATTTTCATAGACTGTCTCATGCCAATTAAAGATGGCCTAGAAGCACTAGAAGAAATTCGAAATATCGATACCGACATTAAGATAATTATGCTTACTGCTAATATTCAGGATAAGGTCAAAAAGAGAGCAGAAGATTTGGGCTGTACTGCATTTTTAAATAAAACACAAGATGACTCGAAGTTACCCTCATTATTAGGTCTTTCTTGAGTATACATTGCCCTTGAAGTGTAGCTGGCATGAGCTAATAGTTTCAATGCGAAATTAATACGGTCTTTTGAGTTATGCCCTATACTACCATGTCTACTGAAGAAGCCTCTGAGTATTTACACTTAGATATGAGGCAACTAAATAAGCTCATCCAAAGACGAGAAATACCGTATGAAAACATTCGTGGGCAAATCACTTTTCGTAAAAATCACTTAAGAGACTGGTCTACGACTCGAATCTTATCCTTCAAAGAAAAACATCTACAAGACTTTCACGTTCAAGCACATAATAAGCAAGAAACGCCAGATAGGCACCAGCCATTTTTAACTGGATTTCTGACACCCGAGTACTGCATCGACTACATTCCTGTTAAAAGTAAAAATAAGATCTTAACCTTTCTCGCCGACAAAGCATTTGATACTGGTTGTGTTTGTGATGCTGGAGAACTTCAATCTCTTTTGATAGAACGCGAAAACCTATGTCCTACAGGCTTAGAGGGTGGAATCGCCATGCCTCATACAAGAGTTCACAGTGAATACTTATTCCTTGAAAACTTTTTAATTATTGGTCGTATACCTGGCGGTGTTCCTTTTGGTGCCATTGACAATAAGAAGACCGATATATTCTTCATGCCGTGCACAAAAGACGATCAGCTTCACCTTTATACCATTACTAGGCTAGCCTTGATGGTTCGCAAAACAGATTTAGCCGACAGGCTGCGAGATGCCGCAGACATCTATGAAATGCATGAGGTTTTCGTAGAGACTGAGCAAGAGTTTGTGGAGAAGTTCGTTGACAAATAAACCTTTTTTGAAAATCTGTGGCATCACACGCGCCGAAGACTTGCAAGCCGTTGTTGACTCTGGCGCAGATGCTGTTGGCTTTATAGCATTTCCTAAGTCACCTAGGCATATTGAGCCCGAACAACTTGAGAATCTACTTAAAGCTGTTGATACAAAGAGACTCTTAAAAGTTGGAGTCTTTGTTGATGCAACTCAAGAATTCATTCAAAAATATATAGACGCTGGATTAGATATAGTTCAACTCCACGGCTCTGAATCTAAAGAATTTGCCAATTCACTAGATATAACTATTTGGAAGGCGCTACGTCTAAAAGATGAATCTCAAATACTAGAATATGCTGATTATCCTTGTGATAAACTTTTGGTGGACAGTTTTGTAAAAGACTCAGCTATTCCAGGAGGAACAGGTCATGTTGCTAACTGGACGCTTGCTAAAAAGTTTGTAGCTGCGGCTAATGCACCCGTATTATTAGCTGGAGGTCTCAAAGCAGAAAACTTAGCAGAAGCTTATAGCGCAGTGAAGCCATTTGGTTTTGATCTTAGCTCTGGAGTTGAAGATTCACCAGGAATTAAATCTAAGTCTAAAATTGAAAGTTTGGCAGACGCTTTAAAGCAGATTTAGTTTTTACTTTGCTTCAATAGTAAATCAATCTTCCCGCCTTCATTAATAAGCTTTTCTCTTGCTCTTTTAAAGTTGTTCTCTCTCTCATTTCTGAAGGCTAAATACTCTATCAAAAAGACTTCTAAAGACTTACAATACTCGAGTGTCTCTAACGCTACCCGAGGTTCAATACCTTTAATAGCCTGAATCGCTTTAGATATATCTTCATCAGAAGTTGCTTTATCAGTTAAAGCATGATCCGAAATCCCTTTAAGTTCTTCAATCGAATAAGACACGCTATACTTCCAGTCCTTTGTATCAAAGTCCGCTAGAATCAAGCTCGCAGATTCATGACTTGGATTATTTTTCAAAAAGACCTCAAGGTCTTTAGACGAATCTAAGCAAGACTGAAAAGACACTGACTTCTTTTCTAACTCAAATAAAATCTTGGGTAATTCTCTTAAATGCGTGATTGATAACAACTCTAATTTCTTGAGATCATCTGTACCATATTTAAGGACGAAATCCCTTAAGTCACGTTCATTTACTTTCGGTATGATTAGGTATTTTTGTTGGGCTGTAATCGCAGCATGTATCTTTTTAACTAAACCACCAACTTCTAAAACTTCTCCAGTTTCAGAAACTGCTCCTGTGGCAGAAGTCGCATTTGGTATGTGAATAAAGCCTTCCAACGATAGTATCGATAGAGCCATCGCTAAAGAAGCAGAGTTCCCACTTATCCTTTTTTGCAGATTCTCAAACTGAAAAGTGTAGGTAGATCCATATTGGATTTTTTCATCCAAATGTACAATTGCAGTGAACGCCTTCTCTAGGTATTCCTTTACCGTAGAGCCATGAGTACCGACTATTTTACAAGTAGACAACCCTAACTTAGGTGACCGCTCTAAGTAAAGTGGCAAAATAAGGCCTTCCTTTTTAGGTGAGACAGCTGCGACATTTAATGAGGTATATTTTTTATAAAAAGGTTTCTTAAAAGTATAATGAGAAGATGATTTCCCATTTAAATTTGATTGTAACTCTAAAAGCAGTGCTGTCCTCGAATCGTCCTTCTCTAAAAGCAGTAATTGTTTTTGAATTACCTCAAAAAGCTTCTTGGAATTAAGGTTTTTACCATCAAAGACAATTGGAAGATTATAAGCTAAAACCTTTTCCGTAAAATTCAGATCTTCATTATCAGGAAGAAGTTTTTTCGCAATTGCAGACAATTGCAAAAGACCTCTATGTTTTAGCTGATTCGTGTAAGCAGCTTTGATGTATAAGCTCAGATGGTAACCAAGTTCACGATCATGGTAGAGAGGTTTCAACTTAGTTCTCGCAGCAAGAAATGACTTCGCAAACAGCAAGTTTACTTCATTCTGAGGCTTTTCTTTAAATACTACATTTAAGTAAGAAGAACTTAAGAATATTAATTTTTGAAGCTTTGCATTTCCCTGCTGCTTTGCCACATCAATTAATTGAGCAATGGGAGTTTCACCTTGATATGCTTTTTGGGTGTCTAATAACCCTAAATCGTTTTCAGTAATAAGAGAGTAAAGAGTCAGACTAACGATTTCTTTTTGTGAGTCACTTAGATAATCGACCTTGTTGAGTTCTTCCAAAGCTTTAGAGACTAGACTCACATCTATCAAGGATTTATTTGGCAGTTGGTAATCAAGTTGTGCAGCTAATATCCTTGCTGGATGCTCACTGGACTTAAGAGGGGATAAAAGCCCAAAAGTCAGTGTAAATATGATTATAGCTCGCAGCATAAAGTTTTCTTTTTCCCAAAATGATAACTACATGCATTGTATACTTCACTTGTTACGAGGTCTAGAAAAGATTAAATTATAATCATCTATTAATAACGAGTGAAATATGGATCCATTTGACTTAAACTCTCTCAAAGACTTAGCTAAAAAGTTTAATGAGAAACCTAAAGATACAGAGAATTCTGCATCTGAGGAAGAAGAGTTTGTTGAACCTGAAGAGAAGACTGTTCAGGCTGAACTTCCGCAAATCACTCAGTTGGAAGAGTACAATGAGTTTCCAAAGCTAGATAAGTTCAAAACATACAATGAACGTATCATTCGCAAAGTCTCAAAGGAAGCCCCACAGAGACAAACTCAAATCAAACCAAGTAACTGTGATCTTCTTATAACTTTATGTGATACTGAACTTCTAGAACCAAGCCGAAGTCAAGTCATGAGAACGGTATACCTTAAAAAGTCTCACGCTGTTTTCAGCGGCTTAGATAATTGCGATAGCTTATCGTTCACCCAAGACCAAATTGGTAGCTTTATCGTCACTATTTCGAAAGGGCATTCTCAAGAACAGATTAATCTAGGCTGTATCGTCAAGTTTGAATTTCAAAGAGAAGACTTCTCGAACCTTATATTGAGTTCAAGAGATATAGATGGAGATATAGCCGTGGTTGGCGCTTCATGCATGATTGAATTTAGACTGAGTGATAATAGTCTTCAAGAAACGCAAGTGGCTGATATAAAGAAATTAAGTCAAACTCACGGACAAATCCAAAAAGAGAATGAGGCCGCGAGTAGCTTTAACTGGACTCTGTAGACTACTTGTCTATGCCACTTTGCTTAGCAATCAACGCTGCAGTCTTAGTCATTTCATTGATGATCTTTTCAAACGGTATCTCTTCTCCAAGGTACTGTATACATGGAACTGTTAGAGCTGCAATAGCTTCAGTTGTCCCAGCGATAACAGGCACTACTAAGTCAACAATTCCCGAGACTGAGTAACTTTGAGTATTGAAAAAACCATTTTCTTTTATCTCATCAAGTTGAGCATAAACTGCTTCTTTCTCAGCCTTAGTCATCTTTTTGAACTTAGGATCATTCGACAACATTATCTCTTGTTCTTTGCGATCTTTATAAGCTACAAGGGCACGACCAGAATTCGATTCAAGTAAAGTTAGGGTTGAGCCAACGCGGACATGAACAGAAACACGCTTTGGAGAATCGTGTTGTGATAAGATAACGACTTGGCTACCTTTCAAAACAGTAAGGTGACAAGACTCTTCAATCTTGTTAACAAGGTCCATAACTGGGCCAGTTGCTGTTCTCAAAAGCTTTTCGACAGGAGGGTGATGATTGACTAGCTGATACATCTTAAGCGTTAAGCTATAGACAGATGATTCAGGATCCTTATAGATATAGCCGCGTTTTTCCAAGCAAGTAATCATTCTAAAAACCTGACTTACGGTTTTCTCTAATCGTCTTGCAATCTCGATCTGAGATAATGGAATAGGGGAGTCAGCTAATACTTCAATTATATCCAAACCCTTTTCAAGAGCAGGAACTTCGTAGTTAGGACCTTTTTTCTTTTCGCTCATAAACACTTATACCTTGAGAATTTTATATATAATTCAATAATAAATTTTTAATTTCTAATAAATAGTAATACTTTTTATAGAGAATACAATTAAAGACAAATTAAACTTTTATATATAAAATCACGCCATTTTCTTGAGTATAGAAAGAATGTAGTCCTCATCTAAAGGTAAAGAGTAAGATCCACCTTCAAAGCTTTTCATTGCGCCAATTCCATCCTGAATCACAAAACGAATCTTGCCGCTACGTGCTTTTTTGTCAGTGCGCATCTTAACGACAAGGTCTTCTAAGCTTGTACCAGAAGGTACTGAAACTGGCAAGCCACATTTTTGAAGTAAAGCGATAGTCCTATCTCTTTCTTCTTGAGTAACTAAACCTTTCTCTAGGGCGATTTCGATTTGAACAACCATACCAATTGCGACACATTCACCATGGGTATAAGTGTAGCCACAGAGAGTTTCAAAAGCACGACCTGCAGTATGCCCAAGATTCAGAACTTGACGCAGATTACTTTCTTTTTCATCTTTTTTAACGACAGTATATTTTATCTCACAATTCTTATATGCGATGTGTTCACAGGCTTCATCATCCAACAATGCTTCTTCACCACTACAAATCTTAGTGATGTTCTCTTCTAACCATAAAAAGAATTCTTTTTCTGCTAGACATGCATGCTTAACTGTTTCAGCTAAACCACTACGTATTTCGCGAACCGGAAGAGTCTGCCAACATTCTATATCGATATAAACTTTAGCAGGTTGATTGAACAGACCGATCAAGTTTGTCGCATGAGGAGTATCTACAGCTGTTTTACCACCCACACTTGCATCTGCTGCTGAAAGCAAAGTTGTTGAGTAGTTGATAAACGGTATACCACGGCCAAAAGTACCAGCTAAGTATCCGCCAAGATCAGAAACAACTCCACCGCCTAAAGCGATAACTGCCGAGTCACGACCAAAACCAGCTTCTAACATTTGATCTTCTAAAGAGATCTTTGTTTCACGAGTTTTATGAGTTTCTCCTGCTGGCATAACAAAAAGGTCTGTTCTAAATCCAGCTTCATCTAACTTAGTCATGAGACCATTAGCATAAAACTTTTCTACATTTGAATCCGTGATCAAGGCATAGCGAGTTGCACCTGGAGTTAGGCCTTTTTTTAGATCTGAAACTAGGTCATCAAATAAGTTTCTACCTATCTGTATATCGTAAGAATCGTCTACCATTCTTTTAAGGGGCACGTGAAAGCTAGCCATTGTAAACTCCAAAGTAAATTTTTGCACAAGCTAAAGCTCTATTGCAGTCAGTCAAGATCTCTCAAAAATTTTAAGCATAAAATATAATTGAATCTTTCGGTGCTTCATTTAGATTGTCATAAATTTAGTAACTCAAAAGGTTTAAAACATGTCAGTAGATCCAGAAGATCAATTCATTGATAAAGTCATATCAACTATAGAAGCAAACGGCTATCCAGAAAAAAAAGTTTCTTTACCGCTAGCAAAGGTAAAAGCTGCCTGTGAAAGCAAAGGTCTAGAACTTGATATGATCCTTTCTCGTTTAGGCATGAAAGGTTTCTACGGTAAAGAGTCTGGTGAAAAACTTATTTTCTCGGCTACTCAGGAAGAAGAACCTGCGGCAAACCCTTTCGAAAATATGGGTGGTATGGGAGATATGTTTGGTGGCATGGATATGAGTGCATTACAAAACATGTCTCAAGAAGAGATCATGGGACAAGTCTCAAAGCTTATGGAAACTATGACTCCTGAACAACAGGAAGGTATGATGGACATGTATAAAAACATGTCCGATGAAGAAAAAGACCAGTTACTCAGCAAGGGTAAGGATATGGGCCTTTACTAAGCCTACCTGTTATTTTTCTGAACTCTGTAAGGGTGTTTGTTTTTCGAAACCACTCTTACAGAGAATCGAATTTTCTCTTTCGGTGGTTGAGGATCTCTAGCCACACCAGCATCTTCCAGTTTCGAAACGACCTTCATCCCTTTTATTACTCTACCAAAAACTGTGTATTTTCCATCTAGTCCTGGTGCTTGAGTAAAAAATATACAGAACTGTGAGCCTGTGCTACCTGGTCTTCTTGTTCTAGCCATGGTTAACATACCCGGACCATGTCTCAGAGACTTGTGATACTCTTCATTTATAGTATGGCCAGGACCACCTGTTCCCGGTCTTCCGTTCATTCCCGGCTTAGAGTTTGGGCAACCACCTTGAGCCATAAACCCCATCAGAATTCTGTGGAAGTACATATCTGTGTAAAAGCCTTGCTCAGCTAGAGTGATAAAATTCGCGACGGTATTTGGCGCTCGATCTTCATAAAGCTCTGCTGTGATAGTTCCTTTAGATGTCACAATCTCGACAATTGGATGCTCATAGGTGTAATTGAGTTTTGCTGGTTCTTTTGATACCGCAACTTCTGAAGAACTACAGCCGATTATAAGAATTGAGAGAATTGTTAAGCAGAAAAATTTCATTTTGATAAAGCTCCTAAATTAGGTACACAATAAATGATACTTAGAAAAGTAAAAGTTCTCTTAAGATTATCCGTCAGATTTGTCATTATTGCTATTGTATTTTATGACCTTACTGGCAATTTTAGCTGCTAAGGTTGAGTTGGTATTGGAAGATTTAAATTAATTAATTTCCAGGAAATAAATTGAAAGCTTTTTATAGTTTTTTGACAGTTGCACTTACAATCCTTTTCCTACCTTCATGTAGCGATACTCAAAAACCACAAGAGGCGGCGTTTTCCAAAGAGAAGACTCTCAAAATAAGTGATTCCTTAAGAAAAGAAAAACTTTCAACAGAAACCGAAGCTCTCAGACCAAACTTTAAACCTTTTGGCCCCATACTTAAAGGTGACTGGATAACTACTCACGGCTCCGATAAAGGTCAAAGTTTTGAAGAATATAAGAAATCTAACCCCAATAGACCAAACCTCACCAAAAACAAAATTTACATCTTACAAATTGGCACTTTCACCGAGAGTCAAGAAAAGATATTAACTGACACCATGAAGTACATGGAAGCTTGTTTTGGTGTTTCGGTTAAGAAGCTTTCGACATTTCCATTAAATAAAATTCCGCTTACCGCAAGACGTCGTCACCGTGAGTGGCTTCATGAACAGCTCAATGCAAAATATATAATCAATGACATACTTTACCCAAATAGACCAGATGACGCACTCGCGTTAATTGCCTTTACTTCCAAAGATCTTTATCCTGGCGAAGGCTGGAACTTTGTTTTTGGACTAGCGTCCTTAACAAAAAGAATAGGGGTTTGGTCAATCTTTAGAAATGGCGATCCATCTGACAGCCAAGCACACTACATGACATGCTTAAGACGTACTATAAGCACCGCCATTCATGAAACAGGCCATATACTCGGCATAAAACATTGCTTAGCTTACGAGTGTGTTATGTGTGGTAGCAATAGTCGTGAAGAGTCTGATCGACGAGGATTGTCTTACTGTCCACAGTGCATGGAGAAATTAACTTGGAATACAGATATACCTGTAAGGAAGCACTTGGAGAAACTGTTTAAGGTTAGCAGGCAATTAGGATTGATAGCTGAAAGTAAGTTTTTTGCGAACTGTTTAGCAAAAACGGCTGACAAATCATCAGAAAAGTAGTAAATATTTTCTAGCATCAAAAAGGAGCTGGATGACAACTTACATAATTAGACGTTTACTCTTGGTTATTCCAACATTTATCGGAATAACAATGCTCGTCTTTGCCATCACTCGTTTTTTACCTGGCGGACCTGTAGAACAGATGTTATCTCAAGCGCGACAAGCCGCTATGGAAACTGGGAAATCATCTGGTGGCCCAACTGCAGATGCTGGAGACGGTCTTTCCAAGGAACAAAAAGAACAACTCAACAAAAGATTTGGATTAGATAAGCCTTATCTTTCGGCATACTTCTCATGGTTGGGTGGCTTGTTTGTCGGTGATCTTGGTGAGTCCTACCGTTACAATGAACCTGTACTGCAAACAATCACCAGTAAAATGCCCATCTCTATCTTCTATGGTTTGCTCACTATGTTTTTCACCTATGGCATATGTATACCGCTAGGCATACTCAAAGCCCTTCATCACAGAACGATAATAGATAACTCGAGTTCCATTGTGATATTCTTAGGTTACGCACTTCCAAACTATGTGATAGGTACCATACTGATTTTCATATTCGCGAGTCATTGGGAAATCTTCCCTTTGGGTGGCTTTAAAAGTTTTGAATATGACGATATGTCATTTTTTCAGAAATTTGCTGACCTCGTGACTCATGCCGTTCTACCTACGATTGCTTATGTAGCAGGTAGTCTTGCTATAACATCTATGCTTATGAAAAACTCACTCATGGACAATTTAGCCTCCGACTATGTCAGAACAGCTCTTGCCAAAGGTAATTCTTTCAAAGAGGCTGTTTTTAAACATGCTTTTAAAAATAGTCTTATTCCACTAGCAACGTCTTTCGGCGGAAACATAGCCTTAATCATTGCAGGTTCTTTCTTAGTAGAAACAGTTTTCAATATTGATGGGTTCGGTCTACTTGGTTATGAAGCCTTAGTTACTCGTGATTACCCAGTTGTCATGGGAGTCATTGCGCTGTCTTCATTACTTTCACTTTTGGGTAATATCATTTCAGATATATGCGTTGCCTTAGTTGATCCAAGGGTGAAGTTCGAATGAAGAACCTTTTCAAGCTTAGCCCAACTTCGCAACGTCAACTTCAACGTTTTCGCTCAATTAAACGAGGCTACTACTCATTAGTTATCTTAGCTATTGTTTTAGTTCTTACTATTTTTGCCGAGCTTTGGATAAATAACAGGGCACTCGTTGTGAGCTATAAAGGAGAGCTTTATTTTCCGACATACTCCGCCGTTATTCCAGCAAAGACTTTTGATCAGAAGATTGGCACCGGAGATGAAGAAACAGACTACAGAAAACTCCAAGCTAGTTTTAAAGAGAATAAAAGTAACTATGTGATCATGCCTTTTGTTCCATTTGGCAAAAGTGAGCAGCATAAAGTGAAAGACAAAGAGTGGCCACTTGCTCCAGGAGATGGCCATTGGCTAGGGACAGATGAACAAGGTCGCGATGTAGTTTCTCAACTAGTTTACGGCTTTAGAATTGCCTTCTTTTATTCATTCTTAGTTTTAGTTCTTACATATGTCCTTGGCGTTTTTATTGGCTGCTTAATGGGGTTTTGGGGTGGCTGGTTCGACCTACTGTTTCAACGAGTGATCGAGATATGGTCAAACATACCATACCTCTATGCGATAATGATCGTCGTTAGTTTAGTTGGTACTACTTTCACAAACTTAGTCGTCATCTCTGTATTCTTCGGTTGGACCGGCATGACTTGGTATATGAGGACTGCGACCTATAAAGAAAAAAGTCGCGATTATGTTATGGCCGCTAAAGCCCTCGGCGCTTCTGATATGCGAATCATCATCAAGCACATCATTCCAAACACCATCACTTTGATTATTACTTTCGCCCCATTTGCTTTAGCTGGTGGTATAACGGGTTTAACAGCACTCGACTTTCTAGGTTTTGGTATATCAGCCGAGAATCCCAGTTGGGGAGACTTATTAAAACAAGGCATGGACTACTTAGATGACGCTTATTGGATTGGAGCATCAATCATATCTGCCATGACTTTAATTCTTGTTTTAGTCACCTTTATCGGTGAAGCTGTACGTGAAGCTTTTGATCCTAAAAAACATACTTACTACGAGTAGGCTCTTATGAAAAAAATATACATTATTAGTCTTACTACGATGGTTTTAGGTGCCATACTTTCGGTTCTCGTCTCTATGTCTATTCAATCGAATGAACAGAAAAATAAAAATGTAGCCGCGATTCTAACTCCGGATTCACCAATTGAAGAAATTCCTAAAAAAGAAATCCCTGAAAAACTAGAGTGGATAACAAATACCGACTTCCCAGAAATAGGCTCTAGCGAAGCCAAGAAGGGTGGTCTCCTGCAAATGTTTATGCTCAATTTCCCGCAAACATTTCGAGTCGTTGGTCCGAATTCTAATACTCAATTTAGAAGTTATATCCTTGGCAACAAAATGAGCCTTGTGACTTATCACCCATATACTAAGGAAATCATTCCTCAACTGGCTACCCATTGGGCTTTTGGTGCTGATCAAAAAACTGTTTATTTTAAACTAGATAAAGATGCGCGTTGGTCCGATGGAAGAGCTGTTACAGCTCATGACTATCTATACATCCTCAAGTTCATGCGTTCAAAACACATAAATGCTCCTTGGTATAACAACTATTATACAGAACAAATCACAGATATTAGCGCCTATGACAATTACACTATTTCTATAACTACTAAAGATAGAAAACCTAAAGATGAACTCATCTACACTCTAGCTGCAGGTCCTATACCGGCTCACTACTATGGTGAGTTAGATGAGAATTGGGAAAGAGACTATAACTGGGCCATAGCACCTAATACTGGCCCTTATCAAATCTCTGAGTATAAAAAAGGGAAGTATGTCATACTAGAGAGGAAAAAGAATTGGTGGGCAGCAAAGAAAAAGGCTAATAAAAATCTCTACAATGTCGACAGAGTTATTTACAAAGTCATTAGAAACGAAGCTATTGCCTATGTTTACTTCAAAAAAGGTGAACTTGATTACTTCCCAATTGTTAAACCAAAATGGTGGCATGGAAAAGCAAAAGGGCCTCTTTATGATAATGGCCTTGTCGTCAAACACTGGTTTTACATAACTGTACCAGAAGGTGTCGGTGGATTATTTTTTAATTTAGATCATGCATTACTAAAAGATAAAGATATCCGTCAGGGTATCGCTCATTCGATAAATATGGATGGGATGATAGCCGATGTTCTTAAAAATGATTATCTACGTATGCAGCGCTTTACTGAAGGTTTCGAAAAATACGACTTCCCAGATATCGAGGCTCGTGTTTTTGACCTAACTAAAGCTGATGAGTTTTTTAATAAAGCTGGTTTTGACAAAAGAAATGAGGACGGTGTACGCATCAACAAAGAGGGTGTAAAACTTTCTTTTAAAGTCAACTTTGGCGCAGAGTCGCACTTGCCTCGCTTAGCATATCTTCGTGAAGAAGCTAAGAAAGCAGGCTTAGAGCTAGTTTTAGAGCAGTTAGACCCTGTAACAAATTACCGCAAAATCAGCACTAAAGATCATGAAATCTGTTGGGTCAAGTTTGGTGGAGGTGGCCTAAAACCACGTTATCGACAATTTTTTCATTCCTCATTTGCCAGTAAACCTGACAATAACAATTTATGCAATGTAAATGACCCTGAACTAGATAAGCTTATTGAAGCCTACAGAGAAGAATTCGATGAAAAGAAATCTCAAGACTTATGTGAAAAGATTCAACGGAGAATCTATGAGATCTGCCCGATTGTCTACAGCTACTCAGTTCCTTACCACAGATCTGCATATTGGAAATATTGGCGTTTCCCAAAAATTGCCGCAGCCAAATCTTCCACTGAACTCTTTGACCCATTTTTAGGTGGTGGTGCTTTTTGGTTAGACCAAGAAGAAAAAGAAAAGACTAAGCTCGACAAGGTCTTAGGTGTTGATGGAGAACCAAAAGTCATCATCGATAAGATGTTTAAACCTGGACAAAAGAAATAATATGCTTTTAGAAGTTAGAGACATAGTTACTACATTTGATGTTGAAGGTAAAATTTTAACCGCTCTCCAAGAAGTTTCTTTTGAAATCGACAAAGGCCAAACTCTCGGGATTGTTGGTGAATCTGGCTGCGGAAAGAGTGTTACTTCACTTTCAGTTATGGGACTACTTCCAAAGCCATCTGGAAACACTATAAGCGGCCAAGTTTTATTTGAAGGTCAAGATTTACTTAAACTTTCGCCTGATGAAATGGGGAAGATTCGCGGCAAACGAATCGCCATGATCTTCCAAGAACCTATGACTGCGCTAAACCCTGTCTATCGAATTGGTCGTCAAATTGGTGAAATTTTCAAAATCCATTTCCCTAGTATGAATGATCAAGAGATACTAACGAAGTCTATAGATCTACTTAAGGACGTTGGTATACCTGCGCCCGAAAAACGTATCAGTGAGTATCCTCACCAGCTATCTGGTGGTATGAGGCAACGTGTAATGATCGCTATGGCCCTGGCTTGTGAGCCCGATCTATTGATCTGTGACGAACCTACAACTGCATTAGATGTAACAATTCAGGCCCAAATACTAGAGCTAATCAAAGAACTCCAAGTTAAAAACAATATGGCTGTGATCATGATAACCCATGATCTGGGCGTCATAGCAGAGTTTTGTGATAGAGTTGCCGTTATGTACGCTGGTAAGGTTGTCGAATCTGCTCATGTAAAAGACCTTTATAAGTCACCTAAGCATCCATATACCAAAGGCTTATTATCGTCTATTCCGACAATGAATCACCCTAGGAAGACTAAACTGGATACCATTAAAGGCCAAGTGCCGTCGCTTTTCAATATGCCGCCATACTGCCGCTTTGAGAACCGCTGTCCATATGCATCTGACGTTTGTCGTCAGGATTATCCACCAACAGAAGCTATAGACGATTCAAGGTCCGTTAACTGTCATCATTGGAAAGACTTATGAGCTCAGAAGAATTAATTTCAATCAAAGACCTTAAAGTCCACTTCCCAATCAAAGGTGGTATATTTCTTAGAGAAGTTGCCAAAGTATTTGCCGTAGATGGAGTTTCATTATCGGTAAATAAAGGAGAAACTCTAGGTCTTGTCGGAGAATCTGGCTGTGGAAAAAGTACCTTTGGCAAAGCACTTCTACAGTTAATTAAGCCTACATCAGGCTCTGTAACTTTTAATAATGACGAACTTACTGATTTATCGAAGGCCAAACTTCGTCAATATCGAAAAGACTTACAAATCATTTTTCAAGACCCTTCAGAGTCCTTGAACTCACGTCATACCGTCGAGCAAATACTTATGGAGCCTCTCGAGATTCATAAGATTGGTGATTCGAGGAATGATCGCAAAGCAATAATTGTAAGCCTTCTACAAAAGGTTGGGTTACCTGCTGATTCTATAAACAAGTATCCACATGAGTTTTCTGGTGGTCAAAAACAAAGAATTGGCATTGCTCGCGCTATCGCACTAGAGCCACAATTGATAGTTTGTGACGAAGCTGTTTCTGCTCTCGATGTATCTGTTCAAAGCCAAATTCTAAACCTTCTTTTAGATCTTCAAGAAGAAATGGGCCTTGCTTATATTTTTATTGCTCATGACTTAGCTGTGGTTCGACACATATCTGATAAGGTAGCTGTTATGTACCTTGGGAAAATCGTTGAATTTACCGATGCTGACAACATCTATGCGAAACCTTTACATCCGTATACGAAAGCACTTATATCTGCAATCCCAGAACCGGATCCATTTAAAGAAAAAGATAGAGTTATCTTAAAGGGTGATGTACCTTCGCCAATTGATCCTCCAAGTGGCTGTCGATTCCATACACGTTGTCCTTATGCTCAGGACAAATGCAAAACAGATGAACCTGAGCTTAAAGACTATAAAAATGAAGATGGCAGCGAACACATGGCCGCATGCCACTTTGCAGGTGAGTTTTAGATCTTAGCAAGTTTGCCAGTACTATCACTAAATGACTTAGTCGGCGTACCAAAGGTATCTAACATATTAAAAACAAGTTAGACATAGGCGCATCTTTGTAGACTCTATGCTGGCCTGGTTGAAGCTTGCCATTTGCATGTCCTGCCAGCACAACAGGTAAATTGTTATGTCGGTGTCTATTACCATCACTTATACCACTACCATAAAGAACCATAGATTGCTCAAGTAGAGAAGACCCATTTACTTTCTTTTGCGAAAGCTTATTCAAAAAGTAAGCTAGGCGTGTGGTGTAAAAGTTATCTATTTTCTCTAGTTCTTTGATCTTTTTCACATCATTTTGATGGTGACTCAGTGAGTGGTGACCACTATTTATTCCTAAGTCTGGGAAGCTCATGTTACTTCCTTCGTCAGCTATGATCATGGAACAGATACGAGTCGCATCGACTTCCCAAGCGAGAACCATAAGATCCATCAAAGTTTCGATTTTATCTGCATAGTTTTTTGGTGGAGCATTGAAGTCTCGATCCAACATCTTACTAGATATCTCGTGCTTACCTTTATTGGCTTTACGTTCCATTTCGCGTAGTGAATCAAAATACTGATCTAGCTTATGTACATCTTCTTTTGCTAACTTATGCTTAAGAGACTTAGCAGAACCTTTCATATAATCGAGGATACTCTTACCAGTCTCTACATCTGTACCATTCTTAGCATCTTTCAGAACAAACATGCGATTGAAAGCCAGCTGTGCAGAGGACTCTGGAACCATAGGCTCCTTTTCGTTTCTCCAAGATAAGTTAAACTGATACATGCAGCTGTAACCAGAGTCACAACTTCCAGACAAACGTCCACGTTGAGTAGAAAGTTCTAAAGAAGGAAGGTATGTCTTGTGTCCAGCTTTTTGTGCAGCAACCTGGTCGACTGATATACCGTTCTTTACTGTTTTTGCCGATTTTAAAATCTGTACACCGGTCAAAAATGAGCCTTGAGCTCTTGCATGATCACCAGCGCCATCGCCATTTGAGAAACCATTTTTATGTTGCAGTCCACTAATGACCTGCAAATCATTTCTAAATTTTTCGATAGGCTTTAACGTTTGAGTTATTTCGAAGTTTTTGCCAACTTTCTTAGGCGTCCACTTATCCATGATCACACCATTTGGAACATGAAGGAAAGCCATGCGAGTAGGGTTCTTATAAGCCTTATCTCCAGCGATACTCGCCATCTGTGGCAATAACAATGAAACACCAGCACCTTTTAAAAAGGTACGACGATTATGAGAACTACTTAATAGATTGTGATGATTTTTCATTTGGCTGCATGCTCCTTTTCTAGGGATCTATACTGGAACGGTGTACTTTTTATAAGTTCGAGAAATAATTGGTGGAATGTACTATCTGGCTTAGAGAGGTTTGAAGCTATACGATTGATCGCTATGTGATCTTCTATTTCCATACCTCGACCAAGAGCATAAGTCATAAGCTTCTTGGTAAAACACGCTAAGAACTTATGTCTATACTTTGTCGTGATAAGTTTGTAGAGGTCATCGAAGTTATTGATTTTATCACCGCGCCAAACTGACTTTGTATCTAGAGGCTTGCCGTGATCTTCAGTTCTCCATTTACCGATTGCACTAAAGCTTTCCATAGTAAAACCAAGTGGATCCATCATCGCATGACAAGAAGCACATGCTTTGTTCGATCTATGCTTTTCTAGCTTTTGCCTAAAGGTTAATTTCTTCATACTCTTGTCGTTTTCATTTATACCTTCAACTCCAGCGGGAGCGGGTGGTGGTGGCATACCGAGAACATTTTCTAAAATCCATAAACCTCTTTTAACTGGCGACGTCCTATCTGGGTCGGAAGTGACAATGAGGACACTTGGCTGAGAAAGTATGCCTCGACGGTTATGACTATCAGGCATCTTTATCTTCTCAAAACCTTTCTTTGGAGCCTTAACTCCGTATAGTTTGGCTAGCTTTGAATCAATAAAAGTTTCCTGTGAACTAAAGATCTCATTTATAGGTCGATCATTCTTAAATAAGTCAGTCAAAAAGTGAGTCGTCTCACGCTTCATTGAAGTTAAGTATTCTCTTTCAAACTTCCTAAAAACTTTGCGGCTTGGCACATTATTCTGAAGGTACTGAATACCTAGCCAGTGTTGACCGAAAGACTCGATGGAAGCCTTAAAACGGCCGCTCTTCATCATACTAGCAACAGTTTTATCTAGCTCTGCACGGAGCTTACCCTTTTCGGCAAGTTTCAACAGCCTGTCATCTGGACCTGTGTTCCACAAAAAGAATGACAACCGTGACGCCAGTGCAAATTCATCTAAACGAGCTAGGCCATCTTTATTGCCATCGACACCTAAAAGCTCAGTTCTAAAAATAAAAGAAGGTGAAACCATTATAGAACGGAAAGTCTCCATAAGCGCATGTTTGTGACCATTTCTAGACTTGTCCTTTTTATAGACTGTCATTAAATCATTTACTTCATCTTTACTTGGAGGTCTTCTAAACGCCATCTTAGCAAAATAAGCGACCTTATCCTGAACTTTTTGAAGATCTGAGCCATCGCCAGTCTTTTTTAAATACATCTTCCCTTTATTGGCTAAGCCTCTATCCATAGTGTGGTCGTGAAACATTCCACGAGACATCTGATAAGCTATTTTTTCATATCTTTCAAAAAGAAGAGGGGAGATATTCAAAGTTGATGTGATGTTATTGAAGCCTGAACTCGTAGGATCAAGAGGTAATTGACTTGAAGGGTTTCGGTAAGTTCCTGTTAAGTCTTTTATAGCATTGCCATATTGCTGATTACTCAAACGAACAAGGCCAATAGGGGAGGCATACTGTTTCTTACGGTCAACTGAAAAGATCGCCGTTTCCAGAGCTATAAGTAACTCCTCACGTTCTTTCGCACTAGGTTGCTTTTTTTTATCTGCTGGAGGCATTTGCTCTTCAGCAATAACGTCCCAGATCTTGTGCCAAACTTTTTGGTTTTCTTTAGTAGTTAAAGACTCCGACATGATTTTATCGAACTCAAATTCACCTTTATCCACACCATCAGAATGACAATCGAAACAATACTTCTCCAAAAGTTGTTTGGCTTTCTTATCAAAAGCTTGACTGCTTTGACAAAAAATTAACATACTAATCAACACAAAAAGTTTATACATTTAACACCATTTATATATCATTTTTCTACACGCACACAGATCTAATCACTGCCTTAATATAAAACTATCGCAGTGAGAATCAAAAAAATGACATTTTATTCCATTGAAACGGAAAGTTTTGTCATCTAGAATTATATAACTTTAAGGGATAAAAATATTACAAACTTAGCTTTAGCTGACTGTTGAAAGAAAATGGTTCTTGAGTTAGTGGATCTATAAAACTCAGTATCTTTGCTAATAACTGCATCGGTTTATCATAATCATCAGAGGGTGCGTCTGTGCTGTAGCTTGGATATAGCGGATCATTCAAAATACCTAAGCCTATTTCAGCCATATGAACTCTTAACTGATGCTTCTTACCTGTGATAGGAGAAAGTTCATAAAGCGCTTTATCCTTCTCAACTCTCAAAAGAGTTATACGGCTTTCTGAGTTTGCTTCTAACTCTGGCTTTACTTGCATTCGAAAGTGTTCTAAGTATGGCGCCATATGTAACTTTAGAACTTTCGAGTCAAAGACTTCTCTTGGAGCTTTAGAGACTGCATGGTAGATTTTCTCTACTTCTTTATTCATAAACAACTGCTGGTAAGCAGCTCTATGCTTTTTCTCTTTTGTACAAAGAACCAAGCCTGCAGTCAACCGATCTAACCTGTGAGCTATAGCCAAATCTTCATAAGAGTGTTTCTCTTTTAGACGACTAACTAGTGTTTGGGTTACATACTGACCAGCTGGATGAATTGGCAGAAAATGAGGTTTATCAACAATAAGGAACCGTTCATTTTCGAACAGGATATTCTCTTCAAAAGGAATAACCGGCTCGTTAGCAACTTCTCGAAAGTACTTAATCCTCGAGGATGGTCTGTAGGGTGTTGAAAGTTGGATTAGCTCGCCATCTTCAAAGCTTACTTTTTCAGATTGTACTCTTTCTCGCCACACATCTTCTGATATACGCGAAAACTTCGCAACTAAAAAGTCTAAACAAGTCGAGAATGAGGAATCATCTGGGAGCCAGACGAATGATGGCATGGGAGCTTTTTTCATAAGAAAAAGAGCTCTACTCGAAAGTAGAGCCCATGAAATTATTTCTGTTGAGCTTTTTCTTGTTGTTCTTTCTTGCGGATTTCTTTCTCAATCCTTTTTTGCTCAGCAAGATCTTTAACATAATGACCGATGTGCTCTTCACCACGTTCTTGTGCTAAACGAATCTGCTTTTCTCTTTCGAGGTAACGTTGCTTTTGATTCTCAGAAGTTTTCTCATGACATCTAGGGCAACTAACGCCTTGAACATAGCGTTCATCTTCTTTCTCTTCTTCAGTAATAGGAAAACGGCATGCGTGGCACTGATCGTACTTACCTTTTTCAAGATCGTGATTTACTGCAACGCGATCATCAAAAACGAAGCATTCACCTTCCCACATAGTTTCTTCTTTAGGTACTTCTTCAAGATACTTAAGAATGCCACCTTGTAGATGATAAACTTCGTCAAAACCTTTCTCTTTCAAAAAGGCTGTCGATTTTTCACAGCGAATTCCACCTGTACAAAACATAGCTACTTTCTTATGTTTTGCTGGATCAAGATTGTCTTCAACGTACTTAGGAAACTCTCTGAAGTTGTCAGTATGTGGGTTGACTGCATTTTGGAAAGTACCTATCTCGTACTCATACTCATTTCTAGTATCTACTAAAATTACATCTGGATCAGAAATAAGATCGTTCCATTCTTTTGGCGGTATATATGTACCAACACTTTGGGTTGGATCTATACCTTCGACGCCCATAGTTACTATTTCTTTTTTAAGCTTAACTTTACTGCGCTTAAAAGGAGAAACTTCCGTGTAAGATTCTTTAGTTGTAAGTGGGTTGATTCGCTCGTCAGAATTGAGCCAATCTAAAACAATATCTATGCCTTTGCGACTTCCTGAAATAGTTCCATTTATACCTTCATTGGCGAGTAAAAGTGTACCTCTTACTTCATTGGTATCCATGACTTCGAAAAGAGGCTGGCGCATTTCCTCGAAGTTTTCTAAACGTACAAACTTGTACAGCGCGCATACGACGTATTCAGACATAGTAGTCTCCTAATGTTAACTGGAACGTAAAACCAGATCAATAGTTATGTAAAAGAAGCCTGTAATTAATCCAAATTATCGAAATGTCAAGTTAATACATTTTCTCATTTGAGATCTTAAAACATAAAAAGAAAGCAATAAGTGGAAAAAGCGTACACAAGTATAATGCGGGAGCAAAACTACTGAAGGAATCCTTAAATAAAGAAAATATCACTGGCCCTATAGCACTGAAGATGACTAAAAATGAAGTTACTTTGCCATTTATTGAACCAAGAAACTTTCGACCAAAGAACCATGGTAAAGCTATAGTTAATAATGGCCCAAACATACCGCCGGACATTCCTAAAAATAGTACAGAAGAGAAGTAACCCAATCTAGTCGAGATAAAGGCAAATGAAAAATAAGCTAGTGTTTGGGTTAAAGCCATACTCATTACCAGTCTTTTCAGAGGCACTTTATCAGATAACCACGAAGCTAAAAAGCCTACAGGAACTGTTATAAATGTTACTGGGACAAATATCGCCATGGCGGCTTCTTTACTTAAACCAGCTTCTGTACCTATAGCTTCTAGATGAAAGGTCATACCAGTTAGAGTCATGCCGTATAAGCTCAAGGTAAAAGTTATAACTTTGAAAGTGAGTGTTTTATACGCTTCATCAACAGTGCAGCCGGTCATCTCCTGTGGTTTTTCGTCCTCAGTATCGCCAACAAGTTCTCCGTCTACCTTCAATCCACAAACTTCGGGATTATCTCTGAAAAATATCCACGAGAAGATTAAGAAGAATACAGCTGCGACAACAGCCATGATTCGCCAAGAGTCTTGCCAAGAATAAGCCGCAACTAATAAACTCAACAAGTACGGTGCGGCATTAAAAACTAATGAATTGATCATCCCCATAACAGCCACAACTTTGCCACGCTTTTTATCAAACCAACGACCAACCATAGTATTACTAATCATTGGCAGCATTCCTTGTCCAAAAAATCTGAGACCGAGAATTAACAATGAAAGGACTATGACGGTCAAAATACTAGGACTGACAAAGGTGAATGTTTGTTTAAGGCTTTCTAATATAGGTTCACAATAACTGAATATAGTGAGTACTGTACCTAAGCTAAATGATACGATAAATATTGTTAAGCGAGTTCCAAACTTATCTAAAAAGCGTCCTGCCTTTGGTAGAATAAAGCCGCTACTTATTGTTCCAAGAAAGTAACTAAAAGCAAGTGTGGAACGACTTATGCCAAGGCTATCTAAAAGAGGATCGGTAAAAGCACTGAAACCTGCAGTCTGTCCAGGCAAACTCATTAAAACTCCAGCGATAGCTGCAGGAACAATAAGCCAACCATAGTAAAATGGGACTTTCTTAGGATTAAAGGGAACGTGGCTTTTAAACATCTGGATCTTTGTGAAATTTTAAAGGCCAGATCATACCATAGACTTCCAAAGGGTCAATCTATGGAGGGAATTTAATCAAAGGTGAGGGAAGAGAAGTGTGGAGCCGAAGCTCCACAATAAAGAAGGACTAGTTAGAAATACAGTAAAGTTTTCTTTCTGTTCTTATATAAAGCTTATTATTCAGAGTGATGATACTAGCTCTTGAGTATGTATCGTCATCAACTGACATAGCGTTGTTAGCTAGAAGCTTACCTGACGCAGCATCGTAAACCATAACTTCTGCAGCGTGGTTCATGAAGTAAATCTTGCCATCAGCACCAAGAGGAGATGAGCGGTATTTAGATAAACCTGGAGTTGCAACAGTCCATAAAACTTTACCTGTTTTAGGATCAACTTTGCTAAATGAACGTCTTACGTCACTAACTACATAGTAGTGATCTTGATAATAAAGTGGAGTTGGAACGTCAGAAGTAACTTTACCGCGATCTTCACTCTGCCAAAGAAGCTTAGTTGTATTATCTTTATTTACTTGAATTGCGTATACTGGTGCTTTTTTAGGAGCACAAACTAAGAAAGTATTGTCAGGACCAGGAGTCGGGCTTGGGACAATGCGCCACCATTGCTCACGGTGATTTTTATTCCATGTTCCCCAACGCCAGTTTTCTTTACCTGTTTCAGGATCGTGACCAGTAAGGAAGTCGCCACCAGCAATAACTAGTGTATCGACGCCGTGAACTTTAGCTGGGATAATTGTACCGAAAGACTCACGAGACTCTTTTTTAGCAGTTGTTTCGCGAACATGTTTCCAAAGTTGTTTACCTGAAGTGAAGTCATATGCAAGGATAAATGATTCGTTACCATCTTTTCCACGACCATGTACGACTTCGTCTCTTTGAAGAACCGCTAAGTAAAGTTTGCCATTGAAGTAAGTTGGCGTAGCTGAAAAAGTCCACTGAAAACTAAAGTCACCATGTTCTTTTTGAATGTTGTGGCGCCATTTTTCATTGCCATCTAAATCATAACTTATAAGATCGCCATTACCAAAAAAGAAAACCACCTGCTTTCCATCTGTCACTGCAGAAGGTGAAGCATAAGTTGTACGAGAACCCAGTTGTGTTTCTGTTCCATCACCGTTTGGCTTATAACCACTGCCAGCGTCTTTAGTCCAAAGGACTTTACCAGTCTTTTCGTCGATACAGATCGCTAAAAGTTTTTTAGCTTCGTGGTTAGCTGATGTAAGAAAAATACGTCCACCGCCAACAATTGGAGTTGAAGCTCCTGTACCTTTTAAATCTACAGTCCACTCAACTTTTTCAGTAGGGGAAAATTTAACAGCAAGGTTCGTAGCTTCTGCTGCACCATTTTGGTTTGGACCACGCCAGTTAAACCAGTCACCAGCAACTAATGACGAAGACATCGCCAAGAATAGTAAAAACTTATACATATCTATTTTCCTTACGCTCTAAAAGTTTTAAAGAAGTATAACAGTAATAGTAACATTCAAATCTTGCACTACTTGACTGCAAAAAAATATTAAGCCTGATTATTTGTTGTTTTTGGCTTGAGCTCATTACTTAAAGCTCGCATCAATTCTATCGCTTGTTGCCACTGACCTCTAGGCTTATCTACCATGTCACAAGCCGTCAATGCTAGTGCAACTCCCGCATCTCCTGCATCTGCCTGTAAAAGATCAATCATATGTTGCTTATCTTCACCATCTAGATAGTCATGAGCTATAGCAAGTGTTGTCAGTAACTCTATGTCATCTGGCTTATCAAATAGATCCAGGGCAATTCTTCTGTGAAGGTTACACTTGGCGTTAGCTGCAGGACTTTCGTCCGAGCCTGCTTGTTCCTTCTCAAGATGTTGAATAGTCTCTATAGCAACATTGATTAAGCCACGAGCTTCGTCTTTATCCGCGCTAGAGTGCTCTGCCCAAAAATCGACAGCTCCGTCTACAGTTGTTTCGCCAGCTAAAACTTTTGATGCCATTCTAGTAGCATCGTAAATCATTCCCGGAAACACCTCGGCTATTTCTCGAGGCTGACCAGTGCTTGTTATAGCTTTTCTCGCTTCTTCAACAGTTCCACCTTCGACAAAGTGCATGACTAAGCCACGAGTAAACTCTTCAAAATGATTTGTTAATTCCATGTGTATCCAAATTTCTGTATATTATTTTAAATTTTTCCAAGAGCCTAACTTAGCTAACGAAGCAGCAAGTCGATCTAAAACTTCATCATTGCTGATTTTAACAGTGAGTTCTAACTCGCCAGATTCATTTCGACTAAATTGACTTAAAAGATGTTTCCGTATCTCAAGAGGTAAATCACCAGCAACTTCACTATTCGCCGGAGCTGGAACTAAATCCGCCAAGAAATTCAGGGACTCGGCTAATAGTTGACCTGCTGATCTTGCCAAAGCATCCTTATCCATCTCCTGAACAGAGATAACAGTTTCTCGATGATAAGCTCTCTTCTTTGATGTGCTTAAAAGAGATTGAAGTTTTGTTCTTAGGTCACTTATACCGCCACTGACAATTAACTCGGTAACATCGGTCTCTGGATCCAATGCAGCAGTAAATAGCTCCATCTTCTTGTCAAAGTTGTTGAATAAACGCTCTTCTATGGTTCCCGACGTGATTAAATTAATAACATGAACTGGCTCGAGCTGACCAAGTCTATGAGCTCTCGCTTTGCGCTGCTCCATGCGAGTTGGACTCCACGGTATATCGACATTTATAACTGTGTCCGCAGATTGAAGATTGAGGCCAAGAGCAGCAGTGTTACTACAAAGAAGAACACCTGTTTCAGCTTTTGAAAATGTCTCTACAGCTAACTCTTTTTGATTCATGGTCATGCGACCATCGATACGATTATAAACTATCTCATTCTCATCAAAGAGTCGTGCAATCTTGTCCAGCATGAGATTCCACTCGGAGAAAACTAAAACCTTACTGGACTCAGAAGCATTTAACTGCTCGACTATGTTATAAATCTCACTTAACTTGCCAGACGTCTCGTCACTATCTTTAGTTACCAGACTAGCACAGTTCGCCGACATGCGACTTTCTGTCATAGCTTTTCGTAACTTGAGAATATCCATTTCACTAAGATGCTTCTTGGAAATCATCATTTGCATCTGTTTACGACAAGCCGTATCAATCGCAACTTGCTCTTCAGAAGGTGGAATAAATCTATTTTCTTCAGACATCGGCGGTAGTTCAGGTAGAACATTTTTTCGAGTACGGCGAATGAGAACCTTACTTAACTTTGCTCGAAGCTTGTCTAAGTTTTTGTATCCAGTCAAACGACCTTTTTCGTCTTTAACTTGATATTCTTCAAAAAATTGAAATGCAGGTCCGAGTAAACGGCTATCAACAAAATTGATGATAGAGAATAAATCTTCTAGCCGATTCTCTAATGGCGTCCCAGATAAAACCAAAGCATAAGTTGAAGAAAGCGACTTTATCACTTTACTGGTTTTCGACTCATAGTTCTTAATTCTCTGACCTTCATCAAGGATAATAAGATCCCACTGAGTGCGGTCGACAAAAGGCTTATCTTTCAATATTTGTTCATAGTTACAAATCGAAAAGAATTCAGTCCCATATTGCTCACTGCGAGCTTCTGGTGATCCATCGATGATTATACTTGAACGTTCTGTAAAACGTTCAATTTCTTTTTGCCACTGATTCTTCAATGATGCCGGCGTTATGACTAAAACTTTTTTAATGCCTGCTTGTTTGAATAAAAACTCTGCAAAGCCAATAGCTTGAACTGTTTTCCCAAGTCCCATGTCATCTGCGATAACAGACCTTCCTGCTTGAGCAGCAAAACCTATGCCATCTAACTGATAAGGTAAAAGAGGCTCTTTAAGTAAAGTTTGTAGAAGAGGGTGAGTTTCTGTATTTTGACGAATTTGCTCGACTTGATCATTTATACGCTGTTTAAAAAGAACACCATCTATATATTCTGAAGCATCTGGGTAAATAACTACTTTTTGACCACGACTCACACAAGCTTGTATAGCTTTTACCAATTGTCCGACTTCACTCTCAATTAACTCTTGAGTAAATACCTTGAGTTCTTCGGGTGCGTCATTTTCTGGCAGTTCGACCTTCAATCGTAAGTCTTCACCATAAGTCAAATGAACGGTTGGAAACTCTAAATTGTAGGCAGACTTCAGTTCTTCTGCATCATACTTATTAGTCAATTGTTTGTGAGCAAAGATAATATGCTTACAAGTACCTAAAGTATTACACTTAAAGTCTGGACAAGAACAAAATGATTCGCCGAGATCTAAGCCGCGAATCGACACTCTATATGTTTTACCAGAGTTATGACTTAAAACATGGTAGTCGCCCCAAGGGCCTTGAGTATTTTTAGGAGAGTTTAACTCCATGTCTTCTTTTTCGGCGCGTTCTTCTCTGAGACTTAAAGCTTTTTTGACTATTTCTCCGCCGGTAGATTCATCTGTATATGGTGAAACACCGAGTAAACCTAGAGCTTCTTTTTCTTCTAAAATGATCGAAAGAGCTGCACCTGCATGTTCACAACCTAAAAGACACTCGGAACATGAAACCTGTAAGCCAGAAGAGACCGTTGATATGGTCACTGAAGCATCGGGTAGATTTAGCCAAAATATACTAGCGCCAAGTGATAACTGAGAGTCGAGTTCTATTTCTCGAAAACCACCACGACGAAGCAGTTCTTCTCCTTCGTCACCAAGCAAAGCACAGGCTTTATTATAAGTGAGAGCGGATAGTTCTTGTTTTAAGTTCTTCATACTCTCGTCCTTATCTTAGATTCTTTGGGAGATCTCTTTAGAAAGCAATTCACACATTTCGATTTTAGTTCTTGCTTCTTGGGATTTGCCGTTCGGGTCGATCACAAAAGCAACATGGTTCTCACCATCCATATGATCAAGATCATTTGCAACAATTAAATCAGCCTTACTAGCTTTAAGGCTATTAAAAGCGATCTCATAGAGTTCTTCTGGAGTAAGTCCAACTTGCAGTTTAAACTTTACCAAGAAAGCTTCAGGAGCAATTTCGCGAATACGATCGACTAACTTAGCTGTTGGTTCAAGAGGAATAGAAAGGTCTGCTTTTCCAGAAGGGGTTTTACCATTAGAAGCATTTTTGATCTTATAGTCAGAAACTGCTGAAGAGTGGATGATTATATCATACTTATTTTCAGATAGTTCACTTTCTAGGAGTTCGGCTAAGTCGTCATAGTACCAAAACTGCTTAACTGACATTTCGTTCCAATCAGCTGTTGTGAATTTAGCACGACCAGGTCCCATAAATAGAGTTACATCTGCGCCAGCATCTTTGAAGTGGCGAGCAAAACGCAGTCCTGTCTCTCCAGAAAATATTGAAGTCATGACGCGAACGCGGTCGACAGCAGACCAAGTAGGGCCGGCTGTAACTAAAACTTTCTTACCTTCAAACATCTTTTCTTTCATACCTTTTTGCCATTAAACAATTAAACCCGACAAAAGCCGGGTTTAAAAATCTTCTTAATTCAAATTTGGAAGTCTTAGATTAGACTAAGAGTCGCCTTTGAATTGACCTGCTTTCGCAAGTGCTTGAGCTTCGACACTGATGATGTCAGCATAACCCTGAGAACTAGCCGGGTTAAGTCCGTCACTCGCTTCCATTGAAGAGTCTTCTTCATTGTAAAGAGAAGCGTCGATATCAGTCATACTGTTAAAGAAAACGTTACCTTTATAAAGACCAAGCTTAACGATACCAGAAGCACTAGCTGTTAAAACGTTGATCGCAGCTTGAGCAGCTTTCGTTGACTCGTCGAAGTAACGACCGTCATAGATATTATCAGAAATAATTGCGCCCATCTGCTTATAAAGAGCAGTTGAACGACGATCAAGAGTTGCTTGAAGGATCTGCTGAAGACCTTGGTTAAGAACTTCCATACCTGGAGCTTCATAAACACCACGACTCTTAGTACCGATGATACGGTTCTCTAGAGCGTTCTTCATCCAAACACCGTTACGACCACCGATCTCGTTTGCTAAAGTCATAGCTTCGAAAGGAGTTACTGCTTGCCCGTTTATTTCAACAGCACGACCAGCTTCGTAGCGAATAGTAATTTCTTCAATTTTATCAGGAGCAATTTGTGGCCAAACACCCATAGTAGGTTCAACGATAGTACAAGAAGTCTCAAGACTCTCTAGATCTTCTGCTTCGTGAGAAAGACCTGCAAGGTTTGCGTCTGTAGAGTATTTTTTCTTCATGCCGATTACAGCAGGAATGTCGAATTGAGCTAGATAGTCAGCCATTTCAGAACGACCTGGAAATTCTTCAAGAAGTTCAGGGTCACGCCAAGGAGCGTAAACTTCCATTTCTGGAGCAAGTGAACGAGTGTAACGCTCGAAACGCATTTGGTCATTACCACGACCAGTAGCACCATGGGCAAGAACATTCACATTGCGAGCTTTCATCGCTTTGATCAAACCTTGAACAGTAACTGCACGAGCTATACCAGTTGTATTCCAGTAGCCACCGTCATAAGTAGCGCTAGCTTTGATTGTTTCGAAACAGATCTCGGCCATTTCATTTTTCACATCGACTATAACCGTTTCAGCACCACAAGGATCCATCTTCTTGATTACGTCATTGATGTCTTTTTCGTCCGGCTGAGCTAGGTCTGCAGAAAAGCAGATAACGTCATAGCCTTCTTCTTTAAGTTTTTTCGTAACAGTTTTACTGTCCAGACCACCAGAAACACACATGCCGATAGTCTTGTTTTTTAAATCTTTTAAAAGCATTTCGAATATCTCTTTTAGTATCTATAAAAATTTATTCCCTAACGATATGTCAAAGGTCATGAAAATCAATGTCATTTTTCAGAGTTAAGTGTCAGTAAATTTGACATGCTAGGCATTGCCAATATACTAGATTCAAACTTTCGAAATTAATTCAAATTTGGGACCTTTCATGAGCTACTGCACTGAAGTAAAACAATTCAGCGACGCCTGCAACGACGGCAATAATCCAACTCACCCTAAAGAGATGTCTGTTGACGCCATCGCTTTTATTAGAAAAATGGTGAATGATGAGCTCGATGAACTAGAAGAAGCAACAAATACAATCGAACAGGCAGATGCTCTTGTTGACGCCATCTACTACATCTGCGATACTGCAGTTCGCCATGGCCTAAACCTCGATCCACTTTTCAAAATAGTACACCGCGCTAATATGCAGAAAGTTGTCGATGGTAAAGTGATCCGTCGTGAAGACGGCAAGATCATGAAGCCTGACGGTTGGGAAGATCCTGAACCTTACCTTCGCAAAGAAATGGAAAAACAAGAAGAGCAGGGTAGCTGGACTTAATATTATGGGAACTCCAGCCGCACGTATAACAGATATGCATGCTTGTCCTATGGTCACTGGTATTGTACCTCACGTTGGCGGTCCAGTACTTTCTGGTGAAGCCACCGTTCTTATCGGCGGTATGCCTGCCGCTCGAGTTGGGGATAGCCTGACATGCGTTGGCCCTCCAGATACAATTGCCGCAGGATCTGCTACAGTCATGATCGGTGGTATGCCTGCCGCAAGACTTGGGGATTCAACGGCTCATGGTGGAACGATAACTCTCGGTGAAGCCACCGTTCTTATTGGCGGCTAAAAAACCGCCAAATAAGAAACAATTTAGTTGTTACTGAAAGGGTTAAATGAAATGTTTTTTTCAAGAAACTCTAAGTAATTTACCATACTATGATCGGCAGTACCATCGCTGCCTATTTTAGTAAGGTTCTTCAACCTTCCCGAAACTCTCCCGGCAAGTCTGTCAGCTTCTAATTTCAGCAAATTTATATTATAGACCAATTCACCTTTGTGGTTGATATAAATAAACTTACCAATATGCTCAAAGCCTACATTTGGAACTCTAGTCACGACGTCATTATTATTTACAAACCTGTTATGTATTTCACCAAGTCGACCATTATACTCTTTAGCAAATGATTTATTACCTACTTTGGGCTGGCCAAATGTATAAATACTTTCTGGCTTAACATCATTATTGGAAAACGTCGCAGCCGCCAATGTTGCTAATGCTGCACCAAGGCTATGACCTGTTATGTAAAGTCTCTTTCCCTCCAAGGACTTAACCTTTGACTCAACATCGGACCAAACGTTATCTAGCGCAAACTTAAAGCCTCTGTGAACTTTCCCAAATGGACCTTCAGTTTTCAGCACACGTGCGTCTGAGATTATATCTTCTATATGAGATGCTTCGGTACCACGAAATGACAGAATCACTTTTTCATCATCTGAACAACAAAAAGCTTGCGTTCCTTTATTATCAAAGAACTCAAAATCTGTGAAACCAAGTTCTTCGACTTCCTTCTGAACCTTTGCTGATGGATCATAGGCCGAGAGAGCCATCTTTGCCATCCAGTATGCATCACTTGGGCTATACTGAGATTCTTTAAATGATTGTTTTATATCAGACATACTTCTTACCTTCTTTTGAGTTTTTAATGAATTGTAAACCTAAGTTTTTATTATGGTACTAACTATATCCCGCCTGACTTGCACCTCCGATATGCCCCCAACTTGCGTGTTCATCAGTATCTACTTGCTGCATTGTACAAGTACCTCCGCTATAATCAGCGCAGTGGTGCCAGGTGTAACCAGTATCGTCACCACCCAATGCAGATACGTCACTATGCCTTGCACCTGTTAGGCGCAAGTCATTTTCCTCTGCTGGGTTCTGCCACCATAATGCAGGATGCCCACTGACTTTTTTCACCCAAACAGTCCCATCTAAATCACTATGATCAGAACCTCCGTATTCATCGTAATAAACGCTCGGGTCCATATATCCAACTGGTGCATCATTTGATTCTGGCTCCCAATCAGAGTCTTCCTTTTGGATAACTGGGCCTGAAGGTTTATTAAGCTTTTGAAGAGTACTTTTCTGTTGAATGGTTTCTAATCTTTTATCCTTAAATTGATATAATCCATTAGAGCCGGCAGACGTAATTGCTGCGGCTTTTGATCGTTTTTCTACAGATTGACTGTTTATTGATATACTATTCATTTTACTTCTATGTGCACTTTTAGTTAGGGACCTAAAAGTCTGCTATTTCTATTGTTCGACGAAACAGAAGAACTCACGGATTTAGTTTGAGATGAATTGTCACTTTTTAGACTTGCTGGTTTCAAAATAGAAATCCTTTTAAAGGTCCCAAACTATAGGAACCTTATATTTTTCTAAAGAGACTTTATGTACTCAATCAACTGCGCGCGCTGTTCTGCGTTTAACTTCGTTCCATACTCATGACCTGCATTACTATTTCCCTTTATAGTCGTATCAAACTTGAAAGGACCTTGAGAGAACTCATAACCCACATTCTCCGGATCAAACTCACGACTACCTACATAGAATGACTTTATGCGTTTATCTGAAGGAAGTAATAGCTGTTCTAAGTTTGGTACTGAACCATTGTGTAAAAATGGCGCTGTTGCCCACACACCATTTAAAGGTCTTGCCTTGTAACCAAGAGGAGTATCTTTCTCTGGCTTCTCAACTTCAACATGGTACCCAAAAAGCATTGATTTCAAACTCTGCTTCGGCTGATGGATTATCGCTCCAACAACAGCATTTCGAACAACATCAGCAGTAGGAGCTGTTTTGCCAAAGTCTTCTATTTCTTTTGTCACATATTTACTTCTATTTACGGTGCCTTCTAGACGACCTGTTTTAGAAACTGATGTCGCTATATTTGTCGCTGTTTGAGGATCTGTTTTTATAGCCCTTAACGGTGTGATTATAGCTTTATAAGAGTCATACTCCTTTTCACGAGGAATAACTTCATGGCATGCGACACAACTTTTTTCGTAAAGGGCTTTACCTGCTAATACTTTTTTGGCATCTAACTTTGGTAGTATTGTTTCTGGCCACTGTGGAGAACGAAGGTCTGTTACCCATTCTTCAAGCTCAGTTAATTCTTTAATCTTTACAGATGAATTATATCCGCCAAACTTGCCTTCATGTGGGATGTCGATTGTTCCAAATACTCCTAGCACTTCACCTGAGTTTCTAGCCAGTGAACCTAAACGACCATTGGGCGTTTGACCGATCCACTGCACGACATTTGATTGTGGAGTGCCCCAAAGAAAAGGGAAGCTCACTGGAGCATTTGGCTCATGAATATTTGCAGGTAAATCTAAAGCTCCTGCTGCTACTTGGTTGAAGATATAACCAAAAGCATCAACTCGACCATTGCCACCATGTACTGATGAATCATTGCGGGCGTTATAACCATTGCGAGTGTCGGTGACAGTCTTTAACTCTTTATGAAGTTTAGAAGCGGAGTCTTTTGTGTAATCTTCACGAAGTATGTATCTGGCAAAGCGTTTAAACTTCATTTTGTCTTTATAGGTGTCTTCCAATGCAGCGGCAAGTTCTTTATTGAAAAGTGTTACATTTGCAAGGTTTGGTGCACCGTCGACAATCATCGCTGTGCCTTTGTAGTTCATTTGATTTGTGTGACATGCGGAACAAGTAAGCCCTAACCACTTCCCATCTTTTTTATAAGAAGACGCAGCAAAGCCTATAGGGAGTGAGTCTGGATTGAATTTGCTTTTTATTTGTGGTATAAAACCATACTTCAGTATATTCGTTTCCTCAGAGAAAAGAGTCGTAGAGTTCTTTTGTTCTAGATACAAGAACCACTCATACGGAATCATTTTAGAGCCTTGGCCGGTAAACCAAAATAGCTGTTGGGTTGTAGCACTCCAATTTTGATTAATACTAACAACTTCACCTATTTCTTTCCCTGGGATGATGTAGGGGGAGGGAGCTCCAGTAGTTAGAGAGTCCTTGGCTATATTATCAACATTCGTACTTTTGCACGATGCTAACAGTACGCATATAAGCGCGAGTATTAAGTGATACTTCATATTGTTTCCTTTTTGTGTCATTATCAGTCTGTATTTTTAACGAATGATTGTGTCTGCGTCTGATTGGCTTTCCCAGTTTCCACCAAACTGAGTTTTTAGGTTTTTAAGAACTTTTGTCCAATCTGGGTCGCCATAGTATGGTTTGGGCTGAATAGGACCAATAGAACTCCAGACTATATCAAGCCGATCTTTTTCTAATTTTCCGATTCTTAAAGTCTTCCAACTATGGCCATTTTTTTCATCTATATAGGTTATGCCCCCAGGTCCATTGAAAGTAGAACCTAGTATCTCTTTACGAACAACTTCAGGATTTATTGTTCCAGCTTTCTCACAGGCAATCGCCCAGAGTTTTATAGCTGCATATGTATCTACCATAGGTTCCGTTATGATAAGTCTATCATTAGCCAAAAACTTATTTACTTGCTGGCGTATACGAGGAGGGAGAGAGTCATTTGTCGAAAGCTTTGAGGCTACATTTTTTATTTTATTGTAAAAGCTTTGATTCTGTTGGTTTCCAAGATCAGCAAAGTAGTTCCAACATAAGTAATTAACTATCTGCGTACCTTTGGGCATCTCCGAATAAATATTTCGAATGTCATTTTCTGTGATACTATAAGACAAAACTATCGGAATCTTTTTAAGGTTTGCCGCAGCTAGTGCTTTAAAAAATGCTTTGTTATTTTTTATACCATTTAAAGTATTAATGATATAGTCGGGCTTATTTCGTTTTATATCTTCAACTGCATACTTGAAGTCAATCACATCATCCTTAGAAAGGTTAACAAATCTAGCCCCAATTAAGTTACCACCACATTCGTTTTTAAAGCAACTTTTAACTAGTTCATACGTGACTCGTGGATAGATGTAGTTTGAGCCAATAAGGTAAGCTGTTTGACCGAGATGAAGACGAGCCCAGCTTATGCTTGGTAAAAGCTGTTGGTTTGCAGCTGCACCGAGATAAACAACATTGCCATCACTCGAGTCACGAGGTCCTTCAGCACCTTCATACTGTACAGAATAAAATAAAAGACTGTTAAACTGTTCAATAATTGGAATAACTCTTTTTCTACTAGAAGAGCTCCAAGTACCAAAGATCGCTGAAACCTTTGCGTGAGCGCCACCATCGGCCACAATTTCACCCTTGACTATATCAAACTCTTCCAATGCTTGACCATTTAAAAGGCGTTTGGCATTTTCCGCAAAAACCTGAGGTTTAGACATACCGTCAGCCACTAGCATATTTACTTTTTGGCCAAGAACACCACCGTTTTTATTTATCTCATCAACTGCGAGCTTTGCGGCTAAATATAAAGGCGTCTCACTTTCCTTTAATGTTCCAGTAAATGAATGTAGTAGACCTATCTGTATATCCTTTTTTTGCTTGACCTTATAAATCATGAAGCTATGAACGATCAACCAGGTGACTAAAAACAAAATAATTATGTAAGGTTTTTTCATTTGGTCAGACCTCTAGTAAAAATAAATGAATGTTACGGTAAAAAGTGAGGCGGAGATAAAAGGCCAATACAAAACCTTAGGGTAAAGGTTGTCGTGATTGTGAATGAACTTAATCTTCTTTTCGGAAGCAAAGAGAATAGAGTTGAAGATGATCACCACCATCAAGATATAGAGTAAGAAATAGTAATACTCCATATAAATCAATGAGTGTGTTCCAAATCGACTCCGCAAAGCTATATGTTGGAAAACAAGTACAAAAAACAAGGCAGCGCAACCAAGCACAACATCGATGGCAGAGAATCCAAATAAACCTCCAGACTCTTTCCTGCTACCAATTAATAAAAGGGCAAACAGGAGTATACCTGCGACAATTATCGGGATAAACTCAGTGACCAATGGTCCTAAAAAATCTCTTCTGAAGTTTACATTGAAGTGCAACTCAGGAAAGTTCTTAGTCACTCCAAAAGCATTTCTACCAAAACTTGTATTATAGCTAAGATTCTTGTAGCTATAAAAGCTATTTTCAGTTATCCAACCGGGCATAACAAGATTCTCTTCAACACCTGGGTTTAAAGATGGCGCTATAAAGTCATAACTCTCAAAGTCAGGTACAAGGACAATATTATCATCAAACTTTTTATGTTTTATACGCAACCAAACATCTTGTGAGTCAAATGGGTATATATGGTAATCAAACGCTTGCCTCAAAGAGCACTGGAAGTCCCAACCAACAATTAATGCATAGTCCTTATCATCAGTGATTCTGTACAAAGGTTTGAGATCTACAGAATCCGACTCAGGAAACATAACTCCTATATTGTCATCCTTGAGTCCAGCCAATTGGGCGCTGGTATATTTTTGCCAAATCACACCGGTCATTTTGACATTTGTCCCAGAAAGAAACTCTACAGACTGAACAAACACACCGGTTTTAATTTTCTTAATCACAGAGTGACTACTTCTCTTATGGCTGTTTTCGTATGACTCCAGTATCTCTTCTACAGACTCGTCATTTAAAACAACATTATGAGTTATATGGCTAGTTGGATGATAAAGGTAAATACTCCATACCAGCAACATCGCAAACAACAGTAATACAGAACAGAAAACACTATCTTTCACTAAGCCCTTAATTCTAAAAGTATGGATCCTTTGACTTATGAAAAATAAGCCACCGAGAAACAGTATGAAAAACGCCAAGCTATTTAGTAAGTAAGCTCTTAATTGACTGTGCCGTATTTCAAAACCTTTAGTTTTGGGTTTAACTACAACATGCCAGTTCAAGTCTTTAAGATAAGAATGAAAAAGCTGTGCGGTTTCATCGTGCCTCCTGTCTTTATAAACAATTTCTCGAACCGATTGGTTTCTATCTGACAAGGCGGTGATGGCTGCTTCAAAAAGCTCTTCCTCACCCAACTCCCAAGCATAATTAAATACATTTTTAAGCCGAAGTGATTCATTCGTATGAAAAATCATCTTACCTTCTTCTATAAGGATTATAAGGTCGAAACCATCTTCCGAGCCTATGCCGTCTAAATCCTCGATACTGAAGCTCTGCTCTATAAAGTGTATTTTTGTGGCGTCTTCCTTTTCGAACTTATAACGAACTAAAGAATAGTGGGGTTCACTCTTAAGCCACCACAGAGGCTTCTTTTTATGAAAAGCTTGTTCAACCCAAACTGGTAACTTCAACTCTTTTTGTAAAGTTCGACCTGATGTAAGCTGCTCAACGTACTGAGCTCTATCAAAAACATGCTTCGTGACTTTGCTAACTGAAAATCTCTTTGCTAGAATTTTTTTGAGTTCTTCTGTTTTAGCCAAGGCTTCTTTTTTAGAGTCTGCTTTTTGAGTGGCTATCTGACCTTTAGTATTTTGTCTATACTTAATCAGATAGTCGACACAAGAATACAGACACATAATTGTGACTAGTATTACCAAGACGCTTTCAATCTTAGTCTTTAAGTTTGAAACTTTCATTGAATGGTTAAGAATCCTTTTCTGAAAGAATCTTTTCTTTTTCGACTTCATCGACAAAATTAGCTTTCATTGAAATGATATTAGCAGACTTAGTTGCTGTCATTTCGTTCCAAAATAACTTAACTTCGGCGTCTTCCATCATTTCGTTTCCTATGTGATACCCCAAAGCTCTGTATACTTCAAACTGAGTTTCATCGAAGAATTGATCCGACGTTGGTTGGTGTGGAAATGGGAAGTTAGTTTTGCGATACTGACCTATATCTTCCTGCTCTTTACCAGTAACCGAAAGCTTGATATAAAGGAGTTTTCCTTTTTCGCCATTTCCATAGTCGATCTCAGCTACCTGATACGACTGTTGAGAGTTACCGTTTTCACTTGGGAAAATCACAGATGTATCGATCTTGACATTTATTCCCATATCTATACGAGCATAACGCATAACTATAGCTAGGCCGTTGAACTCCATGTTTGGATCTGCTTCACCATCAACACAAACTATATGACTACACTTACGCTTAAGCAGTTGGTATAGACCCAGGTTTTCTATGTGACCACCATCAGAAAGGTTAACAAACTCGGTATGACCATTTATATGACTGAAAGCTTCTCGAAGTATATAAGTAGGTCCAGGGACTTTTCTTTTCATTTTCTCTTTAACTTTTCGTGGATTCCTCAGCCAATAGCAAAGACGAATATTTAGAAGAGCAAGAATAAAGACAAGTGACTTAACCGTTTGAGGACCCATATTTGGTGATGCTGCAGCTGCGGATGTGGCCATGGCGGTTGCTAAAGTCAATTCATCATCAGACTCTTCAAGATGCTTCGTTTTGCAAAACCCAGAATAGTCACTTCCTGTATAGTGCTTACTAAAAAAGAATGGCACTGCATTTCGTCCTCTTAAGTCGGGGTCTCGACTAGCCTGTAGATTTAAAGCTACATTCACCAAGTGGTAAGGAGCTGCAGACTCTTCTCCATTAAGCTCAGATAAAAGAAGATCGTCTGTACTTTTTATCGCGCCTTTTTCTTTCTGTACAAAGAAAGTAAAACTAAGCCTATCTCTATAAAAACTTAACTGAGAAATCCAGTTAGCGTTAAAAATACGGTGAGTTAACATGAAGATGAGTAAACCAGTTAAATAGAACCACCATTGAGCATTACCTATCCACTTAATATACTCTGCTTGGAATCGATTATCCTTTAATATTTTGTCCATCTCTGGAAGCTCTTCCATCTTATTTATTAAAGGTAAAGGGATAATGGACAAGTCTGGCATCCATAGCATTTGAGAGTCCTTCATCCAAGCTATATGGAACACTTCCTGACGACCAAAGAGATACTCCCACTTTTGCAGGTCATTTAATTGAACACGAGCGAGGATATTTATATTTTGATTTGTCAGATTCTTTTCATCAAGAAAAGTAGTAACCTTAAAGTCTTTTTTACCTGTCAGTATTCTTTTGGATCTGAGTATGTCACCAACCATTGATTTAAATGTCAACTGAACGGACTCTTCAATCAATTTGTTTTCAGCGGGAGATAATTCACCGTTTGAACTAAGATTGCCAAGTTTTATATCAAAATATTTTTTAAATGTCAGATAACTATCGGCAGTCTTCCTGCGGATATATTTATAAGGAAAAGACTTCACCATCTGCTTTTTATACTCTTCTTCGTTATAACCTTTGAAGACATAATCATCAGTGAGTTCTTTATTTAATTCTGTCGGCGTAACTTTTAAGGATGGGTGTTTTTCTTCTAGCGTTTCTAACCAATAAGAAGCATTTAAACTATTAAGGCTTTTCTCTATATGAGACGTAACTGGTGTTTCACTAATATTACTTGAGCTAATTATATTTAGACATAAGATTAGATACGCACAAAATATAAATAATGGGCCAGCTAAGCTAAGAGCTATAATTTTTGCTTTGCCTGTTATGTTGTTAAAGTCACCACTACCAGCCCTGGAAAGGAAAACGAGTAGGGCTGCACCCGTGATGAGCATAATACCAATGATGTGTTTTTGCCCAAGTGAAGCAATCAAAAGAAATTCTGAAACATCTTGAGTTACAAAATCATCTATAAATAAACTGACTGGTGCCATACAGAGAGAAGCGACTCCAAATAAAAAGAGAACGGCCATGGTTTTATCTGTCCGAAAGCGTTGATGCCAATTCGTCTTCTTTCTGTTCAATGCTTTGAAGAATGGTAGTATGCCAACGAATAGCAAAAACGGTACGGCACCTAGCAAAAGGAACTTGGCATTCAAGAACGGGTAAACTACGGTTAACTCATGGGCTATCTCTGTAAAAAATACAGCAAAGACAATAAATGGGAAAGCTATAAGTAAATTATAAAGAACACCTTTAAGAAAAGTTGTAGGTAAGATCAACTTCGCTGCTAAGCCTTGTGGGAGAAGGTAGTTACTACAGTTTCTCAAGTGACGCATGATAACACTTTCATCTTCGCCATTTCTAGGTAATAACTCTTTTTCTCCGTCTTTATCTTTTTGGAGAACTGAACTTATGCAAGATCCTGTATAGCCTCCTCCTGAAACAGTAGATAAATAGTCTAGATACTTGAATTTACCTTGTTCTATAAGACTTTGAACAAAACCCAAACTAAAGCTGGCTGAACGTATGCCGCCGCCAGATAAAGCTAGACCATTGACTCCATCTTCTGAACTTGGTGTTCCGTCATTGTTCTCGAGGTTTTGAGAATTGACGTCAGCGTTCTTTCGCCTCTTTTTTATCTCTTCGATTTCGGCTTTATATATATCGCCTTTGATTGATTTCATCTTCTATGTTTTTCCTTAATATAAAGTTGTATTTAATAGCATTAATTTATTTAAACAAAAGGGGGTTATTAAACTGCTGCCTTAAATACAGAAAGGAGGCCTTTGGGTATTTGCCGACCTTTCTGGGCAATATCATTTTCCCAACGCACATTAATTCTTGATTCGTCATAAGCATCTCCGTGCCAATGAACTTCTAAATTGCCAGTCTGGCTTCCTTCGTCAGCTTCCCAAAGATAGACCCTCAACCTTTCACCATCTTGAGTTTGAGTGTCATTTTGTAAGGTAATATTGCCTGTACCATAATCGAAATCATCTAATGCTGCAGCTTGAGTTTTACTCATCAATTGAATTAGTTTATTATTTACCGTATCTCGATCATAATTAGTCACCTTTGCCTGAATCGGTACCTGAACAGAAGTTTTTTTGCGATTATCATTAAATTGAAAATCATTGGAGCTTTTATGCTCTTTCCCCGAATTTGCAGCTGGTTTGACTCTGCTTATATTTCTATCTATATCGTAATGCATTTAAACCTCTAGATACTTTTCTTTAATATTTGATTAAGTTATAAATCGTGTTCAAAACATTAGTCAATCTGTAATTGGCGAGCCTAAATCAGCTGAGCGAGCTTTATGCTTTGCCCAATATTCTTCTTGAAAACTTTGTCCCTCTATGCGAGTGCCATACATTCCGAAATACCATGAGCTACGATCTATGGGTGCTTTTTCCACTCCGGCTGCATTCTCAAGGGTAAGCGTATCTTTCCCATCTGCCATAACAACTCCAGCCCAATGATTTCTCCAGCCAGTACCTTTACCACCAAAATCGACAAAGTGAGACTCTCCAACATCTGGCTCCAGTTTATCTTTTGAGATATTATCTCCAGTGACATAGATAGCAGCTGATTGACAGTCTGAAGGTAAAATAAGTTTCCCGACTTTACTTGGATCCAATTCCGATTCCTTCAATTCATCTGCAGTTTGTTTAAGGGAATCTAAGAAACCATAAAAATCTGTCCATTTAGGATTGGTTACGTTAATCCAATCAAGACGTGACTTGTCTATAAATTGAGCGCCAAAAGCATCTAGCATCATCCATTCTTGAAGTGTCTGTGTGACTAAGCGCTCGTTAGTTACCCCCATACCTGCACTGACATCTGGAATTGACTGACTAAGTAGCTCTGATTTCAAATTACTAATTAAAGTGAAAATCGCAGCACAATGTTCCAATACGAACTTTTTATAATCGCCTTCTTTACTTTTTAGTTTATCTGTTGAAACCGACTTTTCTTTATCTGGATCTACCTGGACATTTAAACTATCCGTCACGCCCAACACGCCTTGACGTTCTGGCCCATCTTGTTTATTTGCTAACGGCACTATGTTAAAAAGTTCTTTGCTTTCTGTTTCTAAATGTTCCATTATAGCTTTATCACTAGAGTACTTAGAGCCTCTACCTAAAATGACGCCTGCAGAGTCTTTAAGCTTTCCGTTTGCTTGGGCTATTTTATCTTTTGTTGCAAAAGCATTATTTTTATCTTCTAAAAGAATATTGGAGTTATCAGATAAACGTGCCCCAGGTATTCCAATACTTTCATTATCACCATTCACATAACGCTGAATTGGATTCTGTCTTCTATCTGTACTTTTATCTATTGTATTTTTAAGTTTTCTTTGCCCAACGTCCATGCATTGTATAGACTGATCAGCTTCAGACCTTGAAGTGTTACCTGAAGTACTTGTTTCATCTTTTATTGATTGGCTTTTATACATAGTCATTTCTCTTTTGCTGCAAAGCTTTATCACCCATCGAAGTAGCTTCAGACTCTAAACTTTCGTTGTCATTAACCGCCATTCCGCCAACTTCTGTTGTCGGCTTCACACGTCCTTGAGCTTGTTGAACAACATGCCCGAGCTCATGAGGGAGATGCTTTTCTTGGCCGGATGCTAAATGAATATCTGAACCTTGTGCATATGCATGAGCCTGTACAGCAGCGGGCTTGGCTGAATTGTAATGAACCTTCACATGATCAAGTGACATACCAGAAAGGTTTTCCATACCAGACTTTAGGTTGTCAGGAAGGCCTGTATTGTTTTCTGCTCGCTGAACAGGAGAGTCAAACTTACCTTGAAGTAACTCTTCATCCTCATGGAGCTGAATTGTATCTTTTGAAACCAAAGACTTTTTCTGCAGGCTTTTGCCATTTTTGCCAGCCAATTGGGTCGCCACTGATTGGCTAGGTGTATGACTGCTAGACTTTTGAGTTCTCATATACTTTTACCTTCTTTGGTTAGTTCTCGACGCACGCCGGCATCTATGTCTTTTGATTTTATCTCTTTTGAACGGTTTCTTTTTGCCATGAGATATGCATAGCGGATGACATTTATTATCGCACCACCAGCTATCTCATATTTATTCGCGACATCTTCCAAATCTACATCTGAGGATAAGCAACAATTCTTGAAGCTTTGCAGCCATAGTTGCAATCTTTCTTTAGGCGAGGGCAGAGGAAAGTAGACAACTGACTGAAACCTTCTAAGAAAAGCTTCATCGATATTGTCTTTTAGATTACTTGCTAGGATAATTGTATTTGTAGAGTCTTCTATTCTTTGAAGTAAGTATGAAGTCTGTTGATTGGCAAAGCGATCATTTGAATCATTAACTTCTGTTCTGTTACCAAATAAAGAATCAGCTTCATCAAAAAAGAGAATCCAGTCTTTATCTTCTGCTCGTTGAAAAATCTTCTCTAAGTTTTTCTCTGTTTCACCTATATATTTTGAAACCAACTGTGAAGTGTCAACTCTATATACAGGTCGATTATACTTCTTAGCCAGAAGAGAAACGGTAAGCGTCTTACCTGTTCCCGGAGGCCCATAAAATAAACTCCTGTAGCCAGGCTTTATATATTTGCCAAGCTCTTCACTCTCCAAGGTTTCTTTACCAAACTCAAGCCATGCTCGTAGTTCGGATAATTGAGCCATAACAGAATAAGAAAGAACTAGGTCTTCCCAATCGAGTTTGGTTTTTAATTTTTTTGCTGGAAAAGATCCACTAAACTCTGGTGTATAAGATTGATTATAGATAAATGCCGCTACATACTCTTGGCTTAACTTCAAAGGAAGTGAAGTATCTGGCTCATCATCTTTATTGTCTATATTTAGGATTAAGCCTTTTCTCGCAAACATGTGACTCTTTTGAAAGATCTCAGAGTATTGAAGACGTTTAAAAAAGTCTTCTCCTGCTAAGATGAATAATGCAGTTTCAATCGTTGGTAAAAAACCACTATGGTAACGGCCTGTTATGCCTCCGAATTCAGTAAAACCGCGGTCAAAGTCTTTGTTTTTCGTGAAGAATATATCGAGTAGACGTGGTTTTAGACTTGGTGTTATCATTAAGGCTAGGACTAATCTTTCAGCTGCGCTCAAATCGTGCATTAAGCAAAAATCACTGTACTTTGAAGTCTCCAAAACTAACTCAGGAGGTGAATTCAATATTGCCTCATTTTCTTTGATTTGAGGATCAAAGTAACACTCTATACGATTTTGAAGGACTTTATTCAACCAGTCTATTTCTTCTTGGAGGACTGAACTATGTGATAAGGTTAGAATATTCATTACCAGCTAACCTCAACAACTTTTTGAAACCATGAGAAATTCATAAAACGAAAACTCCAAGGGATGGAGTCCAAAAGTATGTCTATTGTCTGATGCTCTATTTCGACTAACCAACACTGATCTTTTTCTGTCAATAAACCTTCACGCTGCAAAAAACTTTGACGAAACCCTTCAACACTGGTGCCTTTCATTGCAGGCCAATGAGAAAGCGCTGCCTTGATCATTTCATCTACTTCACGGCATTCTTCTTCTGACAATGATTGCTCTGTCGGTAAGGGTTGGGTAATCTCCAAGCCACATAAAACTTTATTTAAACTTAATTGATGCTCTTCTGCAGTCGACTTTCCAGTAGCAGCATAATGAGTAAGAAGTACTGCTTTAAATTGATCATCTAGCGAAAGAAATTCATCTTTATTTCTGAGATCCAAATTTTGAAATAAATGACCGAAGTAAGGCATAAGAAGAACCAAGCCAGCATTGGTCACTAAAAGATTTCGAATATCTACTTTAGGTAAACTTACTGGCGCATAAGGTCGTATAGCCTTTAGATCTGGATCATCAGTACTATATTTTTCATTTTTTGAATTCTCGAGCTTAGTTTCAGAAGAATCACGTTCCGTAATACCTTGAATATTAAGTGCTTCATCTTCATCAAATTCTTTCGATACATCAATGTAGCTAGATGCTAAACTTGAGGTAGGGGTATCGCTTATCTTTTTATCTGATATTACCGGTATCGCTATCTGCTTAGCAGATACAGTAAAATAACTTTTTATTGCTTCTAATGTTAATTCTTCAGTCTCAAATGAGATAGTGCTTTTCATCTTTTCACTTTCTATAGATTTATAGAAGGTGTGAATTGCTTTTTCTAAACACTTTTTAAGTTCGTCTAAGGGTTCGCTGTTATCCGGAAGAGTGGACTCTGAATTTAATAAAACTAGATTAGCTTCTGTCAACACACTCTTCACATCTGCTATGAAGTGCTTTTCTAAGTTCAAATAACTGCGCTTTAAGAAATTGAAACTCTCTTGATTACCAGAAGACATTTCTTTGAATATCTGATGGTCTACAGGTAAAAACTTATGAAGTAGTCCTATCGCTATATCTCTTAAACTACCTTTATGGTTTGTTCGAGGAGATTGTCGCTCTTCCATCCCATTCTTAACAGGATTAAGAAGCTCAGTCAGCTCATCCAGTTGAGCGTTCACAGCCGCATCCTTGAACTCGTAATTAAGATTTAATTCCTGATGACTCTTTTTAAAGCGATCAGTAATAGAGGTTTTATAAATATGAGCGTTACGAGAAATAAAAGACTTTTCAAAATCATGTAACTCTTCTTTGATAACTTGAGAGAAACAAAGCTCTTTCTCATAGCTTTCTGTAAGGGTAAGTAATTCTTTTTTGAAATGAGTTAGCTGAATTCTTGAATCAAAGTTTCCTTTCAAAGCAAGACTATTGGCGTCTTCTAAAACTTCTTTACTGTAGATGAGTAAATCACTGCAGAACTTACGAATATCTAAGTCAACATAAGTCTCTAAATTGTTCTGAAACTCTCCAAGCAATTGCATGGTAAATTGCGTGATTGATTCTTCAAAGTATTCAACACTCTCTTTCTCGCCATTATACTCTAGAGGGTCTTCAATTGGTGTACTGGTATTTCGTGCTGAGTCCGTTTTAACACCAAACCAGTCATAATGCATTTCTGTAGTCGACTGTCGAAGCCCCAGTAATCGAGAGGATTCTTTTTTGAAAGTCTCGGCAATCTTGTTGACTGAAAGCTTCATAAATAAAGCTAGTACATCAGTTTTCCAAGTCTCCCAAGATTCATCAAAAGACTTGTCTAACATAAGAGCTTCTTCAAATCTTTTATGACGCTTAGATAGCTTAGGTATCACAACTGAACTACTTTCAACAGTCTGATTTATATGTATCTCTAGTGACTCACAGAATTCATTAAATACTTTAGTGAACTTTTTAGCCCCAAGAGTTAACTCGTGCTCTTTATTACTGGTAAAAATCTCTAGAATAGGGGAGTGTATATCATCATGATTTAAGTCGATACTTTCTAGCAGTGTATCATATTGTTCATTATCACCTATCTTAGATTTTGAAACTATGTACTTCTGTAAGTGACGTTGGAGAGATAATAACTTATTTGTGATCATCTGAGTTTCGTCATGATTAATGACAGAAAAGCTTCTCACATACTTAAACAGCTTATCGGTTTCGCTCTCATATTCTTTCTTTAATTTCGCACTGAACTCAGTCGACGAGTCTGCTTGATCAAAAAGTTGCTTTACATTAGCTAGTTCATCATAAACAAAGCGCTCAAATTCTTCATACGTAGATTCACTTACCACTAACTCTTTATTTTTATACTCACCGCCAAAACCATTCTCCAGAAGCAACTCTTTTAAATCTGTAAAAGTCATTTTTTTATTGGCATTTTTAAATTCTGGATAAGAATTAATCAATTCTTTTTGGAGATCATAGATTGTTTGGTCAATTCTTTTAGATAATTTTTGAGATGCCAACTCAGGCTTTAAAACCAACTCTTCAAAATCCATATCTTGGGTTTTTGATAGTTCCTTAGACAACTCTTCTCGAGCTTTATGTATACGCTCTAGTAAGTCATCGTTATCCGAAATAGAGTTCCCATTAGAATGGTGAATTTCTTGATCATTCAATGAACTTTCAACATGAAGATTGACGTCAATTTCTTCTCTTAGTTGATCTTGGTTTTTACTAAACTCAACAAGAGGTTGATTCACATTATTAGACTCAATATGCTTTCGATTGATACTCTTGTTTTCTAAGTCAATGAAATCATGTAATTCAAAGCTTTCCTCAGGCTGAAAATGCGATAGGTCATGCGAGGAGAAGTCGAGCTTCTGTGTAGTTTTGTCAGTGGACAACGAACTATCAGATCTATTAAATGGATCTTGCGTAGATAAGTCAAGCTCCTTACGCATATCGTCTTCTAGCTCAGTACATCCACGCGAAGCGACGTCTTGTGTAGTACCTTGTAGATCTTGTGAGGCAAGGTTTCGAGCAGCGCTTATCTTATCTTCTAAAAGCTTTGCTGCGGATTCCTCATCATTCTTTTTTTTGATTTGTTGTTCTGATGATATAACGAATGATTTATTCTCAGAATCTGAACTTTCGGATAGCCTCATCACTTCATCCGTAAGGCCTAACGCTCTCAATCTTTTTTTGAGTTTTCCTGAGACAGCTTTAGTTGTTTTCGTTTTGGTCTTTTTAAAAGCAAAAACAAAGGCTTCTTTTGATAACTTTTGAGTATCAATAAGCTTCAAAAGCGAGTTGATAGATTCACAAAAATCAGCAGGCTTAATTAAATTAAAAACACTAAGTGTTATAACTTTGTGAAGAGACTCTTTAGATAGCTCAGCCTTTCTATATAAAGTGAAATAACTTTGCCATACCATGAGTCTTAGAGATTCCTTTGTCAGAAAGCTTAAATAAGATGATAAATCTAAAAGTAGCTCTTTTTGCTTCAAATCAGGCAGATCATCTTGTTTAAGAAAACTATTAATCTCAGAATCTGAAAACAATTGTATAAATCGAATGAGTGCCGCAGGACTCTTTAAAAGGCCACCCTTTAGTTCTAAGCTTAAATTCGACTCTGTAAATGAAAGCTTCTTACTCAAGCCGGCTTTCACAGAGTCTAATTTTTTATTACTATCTAGTATTCCATAAAGAAGATAGCTTTTAAGCTCACAATCGATGATTTCACTTCTTTTAAAAGACTTGCCTTCACTAAAGTTGTGCCTGTTTAGTTCTTCTCTAAACTTTACTTCAAAACGTTCCAGAAAAGTCGTTTCAAGCTCTCCTTCGGACATTGCGCCTAAATCTAGTTCAAAGCTTTTAAAGTCTATATCTATATTTTGAGGAAGTTGATCTTCTAGTATATGGTCAATTTTAACGGAAAGTTCATCCTGACAAAACCTATACAGACTACGACAAAGAGCCTCTTGTTCTTTATGAACAGAAGTCTCTACGTCGAGAATAAGTTTTGTAAGGGTATGAGCCATAGTTTTTAGCCAGCGACCTCAATTAATGAAAGAAGTTTTTCTCTTGAAGCTACCAAGTTTTGTCCATCTTCAACAAAGTCTTTTTGCCATTGTTTATAAACCTTTAAGAAAGTCTGCATGTCGCTTTTATCTAAAAAGTAAATATATGGAAAAATATGAGCAGGGCAGTACATGCGAACTGCATCTTCCAATGCCTTTCTAAAGACCGGGTTTTTACACCGTTCTGACCATCCTGGAAAGATAACTGAGACTTGAAAGTTGTACGGATTTTCAAATAAACCATTACTTATAGACAACGGTTTAGTATCTTCGGCAGTTCTTGATCTTAACAACAAATGATCAACAAGGATAATATGCTCGACATCTGGCCTTGTCTTAAGAAACTCAACACTCTTTCTTATCGCTAAGTTCTTTTCTTCAACTGAAGCGTATAACTGACCAGACTCTGCAATAGGGGAACCATTGTTATCCAATAAACGATAAGAATATTTGCCTTTATTTTGACCATGCTCGATCTGAAAACTCTCAAAGTTTTCAGATGCTATACCAAAGTCACAGCACTCTTCCATAGAACGTTGCATCTCGACCTTTGTATGGAAATGACGAAGAGCAGATAACAAAACAGTCTCGCCATCTCGCAAGTAAAAACGATACTCTTTCATACCGTTTTGAGTGTTTATCTCACTGGTTCTTTCAAACAGATTATCTAAATCAGAAAGCCCGCCATCTCTGTCCATACCAAAAAGACTTCGAAGCCTTAACTCAAGACCACTTACATTGTCGTCACTCTGTAAACGATTGTGATAGTTCCAACCTTTACCGCGATCACGACTCACTTTAACATAGTTTGTTAGTATACGTTCCTTGTCGGTGATACTATTTTTATCTGCATGAATAGGATCCAAATCTTTATTTATAAGATCCAGTTGACTTAAATCTTCGGCAAACCTAGCTAATAGGTGATCTAAAAATGACTGGCGTCTTTTATTGAATACTTCAGGACTTTCAATTAGTGACTGAAGCTTTTTTAGAAAGTTATCTGGAGAAACTAAAAGGTCTTTTTTATCTTTCAGGTTTTCTATATTTTTCGCAAAGAATGTGGCATTTATACGATCGAAGGAAAAGAGCTGTTTAAGGTTTCCTATAGATCCTACATAGTCAGCCATAAATTGTTCAAAGATGAGCAAGTAAGACTTCAATTGCCTTGCTTGGGCTTTTCTTTCATTTGTAGCTGAAGAGCCTAGACCTATCTGTCCAATTCCATAGATCTCCGGGAAGTGATTTTGCATAGTTTCATAATTTGCAAAGTCCTTATAGCGTCCACGAAGAACTTGAGGTGTCAATTCAAACTCATCAAAACTTCTAGAAAGCCTTATATTTTTGAGGGCTGCAAGTTCATTGTTTAGATCATACATGTTCAGTTTATGTATATGACCATCCTGGTTGATGATGATAGAAGACTGATCGACTCTAAACCTAACCGATTTCCCATGAGTTATTTTTACGCCATAGTTATCTTCACTTTGATCATTATCTACTTTGAGATTCAATGATATAACTTTTTGAATTTCTGTAAAATCCATAAGCTTATTAATCAAGTCTGAACTATGAATATGGCTTTTTAGTTCTGCAGATAGAACATCATCATCTTTAAGAAAACCACTCTTAAGGCGAGGCCCTAAGAAACAATCTTCCATAACAGTTCCTGAATCCAGCATTTCTTTTAACGATCTAAAAATTATGTCTGGTGATATTTCTTGATCAATACACGCGACTACATCTGCCCCAAAGAGGACTAAGTCAGTATCGCGATTAACTTCTAGTTCCAACTCTATGACGACTTCTTCAACCTCCACTATTTTTGGATAAAGAAAGTCCTCTCCAAGGTTTCTTTCTTTCTGAAGCTTTAACCATGCCTCATGTAAAATGGCTTTATCTTTTGATTCATCAAAAGAGTGTTCCTTTTCAATATGTGCTTCAAATAAACCCAAAATGCCATCTTGAGAAGGGAGAGCTTTTACCCAAGCATTTCTAACTCCAGGTATATCGATCAAAATCTTGCGATAGTCTAACTCTGTAAGAGCATTTGCTGGGAGTATTTCTTCTGCGGCATAAAACTGATCTGTATCTACTTCATTCTTCTCAAGGCCCAGTATTGTCAAAGGTCGACCTGCTGTATATAGAACTTTGTCGTCTATATCGTCATCGCCTTTATCTTGACCTGGTCTAGCTAATAAGTCTTGTATAGGCATAGAAGCAATGAGGTTGAGTTCGCTCAAAGTATAACAAAGGTACTCAAGTATAGTTATGCCAGGATCATGTGTATTGAAATCTGTCCATGCTTGTGAACTATGGTCGATGATTTTTTCTTTTGCCGAATCAAGCAATTCAGAGTAACTCATGGTTGGTGTCATTAGCGGTTTTCTCCTGTTTCAACTTGAATGATGTGTTCTGAAACCGAATAAAGAATCGAGGCTGGCGTTGAAGCTTTTACTAACTCAGAGTGCTCAGAACTGCCTTCATTCGTTGTGTGTATCATGCTAATATTTTCAATATTTATGAAATCTATATAGTCTCTATCTTCGATGAACTTAATGACTGTGGATCTATGAAGTTCACCACCAATAACTGGAAGCCCTTTATTCACAGCCCATGGACTGATGAATTGAGATAAGTCTTTATTTAGCATTTTAACTGAATAGCCTTGATCGTGACCTTCTCGTAATACCACACTTACTTTAAGCTGTATTGACTCATAAACTGGATTTATTGCACTGAAGTTAACAAAAGGACTTGTTCGACTCTTAAAGAAATCTTCAACTCTTTGTAAAGTACTTTGGTTTACTGCTGGTCTGTAAAGGTCAAATGCATTGGGGTTCCTCGTATCTGGAACAACAACTAAACAAGTACTGCCGTTGACTATCGCCAAATCACCATTCGTATGATTTAAGCACTTAGCTTTGCAAAGTTCAGGGAAAAACTCAAGAGCTAGGTGTTCGTAGTCCCAAAGAGTTAAGGCATGACCTTTATGGCGCAATCTTTCTGAAACTCGGCGGCGATAAGTCTCTGGCTTCTCTGCAGCTTTACCTCCAAATGAAACATAAGGTTGCTCTAGAGAGTCTATCTGTCGACTTTTTCCTTCCATAGAGGAAATACTACCTGCTGGAAGAGCCTGACCAAGTAGATGTGGTGAAGTTGAAGTACTCGCAAATTTAAGTTTTGCAGCTTGAGTGTGTATGCCAATCAATCGTGGAATAGCTGCGATACCTCGATCTTGACTAATTCTTAACCAGTATTTACCTAAAGGCATATATGGGTTTGTATCGACTGCATTTTCTGGCATTTCAAAACTTAATATCCCGGATTGAAGTAGTCCTAAGCTTTGATCATCTATATTTTTGTATCCTTCAAGGCTACTCCAACCTTTATCAGTCAGATAAGAGTAAGTGACAGAAGAAGCCTTATGAACATAAGGATTTTCACTGTTCTCTAAAACTTGGAATAGAAGTGAGATATTTTGAGGGACTTTTATATTTTCAAGACCAACATATAGATAACCTTCGCTATCAAACTGAGGCAATAAAGGCTGACTCGTTGACTCTTCACTTAACTCAAGACTTTCAAAACCAAAAGGCTGTAAATGCAGAAAGTCTATTGGATCATTTTGTGTCTCTGTATGAATACTTATTTCAGCAGAACTACTGTAGTCTAGACTAAGTGAATTGAAGATTGGGTCATAAGGTTTTTTAAGCTTGCGTTCAACTATATTTCCCTCCGCGTCGAAACTAATCCTTTCTTGTGCTGGAGCTGTCGTTACATCTGCCTCTTGCTTGGAGAAAATTTTGTCATACAAACGGCCAATCATAGTAGAGTGTTCTAACTCTTCTCTACTTTCACGATGCTGTTCACTACTAATTCGCTGAGCTTCTTCTACAGCTCTTTCTCTTGTTTCTATAGCATAAAGTTTTGGATACAGCTTATGACCGAAAGCAAAACTTGGGGCCGCCAACTGCATTTTGAGAAAACCTCGTTTAGCTTTAAAATCGTACTTTGAGTATTCATTCAAAGTTTCAAAGTCTTCAGTTAAACCGGCGAATTCCATAAAAGAAGCTTCAGGGTTTTGTATTTGCCAATCGCCATAGTAGTCGACATGAACTTTCTTGTTCTCCATAAGCGTGGCTTGATTTGCCAACGGTGTCCACTGGCCATCTTGAAGATAACTGCAGTCTACCTTAAACTCTGCTTTTTCATCTGTTGCGTTTGTGTACGCTTGATAGTGTTCTTGGAAACTCTCTGGTGGATTTTGCCAAAGCCAGTTTACTTTTAAACTATCAATTTTTTTGGAGAAAACTTCTTGAGAGCCGATGTATAAAGTTGAGCCAAGCTGTGGAAAGCCTGTAAATGGCGCGAAAGGCTCTAGAGCTTTTTGGACTTTATCGTTACTCTGCACCACAAGGTTGGTGACACCAGCGACTTCAACATCTATACGGCACGTTCTTATCTTTATATTTTTGAAAATGTCATATGGGAAGGAGTCATCAAAGTAAACAAGTTTACAACACATGATTGGCCAGGGTGTGCTGTAGTTGCCAGCCAGCATTTCTTTATTGTAGTCAATTATTGCTGGGTGCTCAGGAAGTAGATCAAACTCTACAACCAGAAAAACGGCTGTTTCACGACTCTGTATTTCAACTGAGAGTGGTTCTATGTCTAACCAGTAATTTTCTCCTGAAAACTGAAAGCTTAAAAACTTACTGAAGTCTACTACCCAGTCAGAGGCGCCATCATTTGTCTCTACTTTTGCATAACGCTGAAAAAATAACTGCCATCCTTCTTCCAGAAAATCGTCAACAGCCAGAGATAAGGTTATTTTCCTTTGACCTTCTGCAAGTCTCAAGACTGGCGAACTAACAGCAAAGCCTACATCTGCCAGTTCTTGTAACTTATCGCCAAATGTCGACCAGTGTGGTTCGTCTTCGGGAAGTTCTTCACCTTGGCCATCTGCTGAGTTTGCAACTTGCGCAGCGTGTATACTTTGCGACCCATCGTTATTGGTTTCCAGATGAAGGTTTTTTATATCTGTAACTAAAGCTGAACTCGGGTAAAAGTTACTCATCAAAGCATAGAAAATGTCATTTCCGTCATCATCTTTACCCGCATTAAACTGAGTTCCTTCTGGGATCATCTCCCTTAGTTTCTCTTTAGTTTCAATCAATATATTGAGACTATCTTCCTGACCTTTTTGAGGTTCGATCTGAAGTATCTTCTGATAATAGTAGTTTAGATGTTTTTCGCTTAACTTGTTGAGTTTTTCACGACTTGCTTCAAATAGTTCAATAAAACTTAAAAATAAGCCAACGTGTGGTTTCTTGTCTGCTGGCTTAGCAAGAGCTACGTGCATTTCATTTAATGCTTTCGACTGTATTTGCGTTCTTGTCTTAGTCAGTATTTTATAAAGCCTTAAAATGGGCTCTTTAACGGCATATATTTTTTCTGATACTGAGCCCAAAGAAAAGACGATGTTATTTGGCGCTATATCATCCAAACTAACATAAGAAAAGTCGGTTAAAGTCTTTTCTAGCTGTACGGTAAAGTCGTCCTCACTTACATCAAAAAAGCCTCTATACAAGGAGATAACTTCATGCATATGTGGGCAAATATGACTTTTGGCAAAACCTTTAATCATGAGCTTTGAATCACGATTATCGCGTAGCAGGTTCATCCATTCTTTTATTTCATAGAGATAAGCAGCGAGACTTTCAAAAAGGCTTTGTAAGTTAACTTGCCAAGCCTGAGGATTTTTATGATCTATCTCTATTTTTTCAGTGTCTATATCATCCAGGGATTTAAAGCTTTCTAAAAATCTATTCTCGCGAATTTTAGCACTTTGTTTACCTATTACAGCTAAAGCTATAGAGGGCTCTACATTTAGGAACTCTTGCCAATTCCCATCTGGCACTTCATTTTGGCTATAAAAATTTAATTCTGCGGCATGTTGCCAAGCATAGTAAAGTAGGTCTTCTATTTGGCGATCATCGATCTTAGCATGCTCTGGGTCGAGTGATGCAAGTGTACGGTCTTCTTGACTTGTACCATCTCGAGTAAGTGTCGGAAGTAGGGCGTTTGTATTCATTTCAATTCAGTTCCTTCACTTAAGTAAAATGGGTAAACAAAATTGTAGCGGCTGTTTGTTGAACGGATGAGGTAACTCACATTTAGCTCGATGACACCTTTGAGTTCATTCGCAATAAGCGTAAAGTCCAAAAGTTTAATCCTTGGCTCATGTTTAATGATGGCGCGTTTAACCAAGTCCTCGATGTAACACTCCATGCTAGATGTAAGTGATTCAAAAAGATAGTCTCTTAAGTTGCAGCCATAGTCTGGCTGAAGGAATCTTTCACCTAAGCTTGTATTTAACAGCAGAGTTAAACTTTCCTGTATATCTTGCTCTTGAGTTACCATCTTTATTGAGTTAGAACCCCGTTCAAAAGTTGGGGGAAAGCTCCACCCTTTACCGATCACTGAAGGCTGTTCATTTGTTAAATCAAAAACTGTATTTTCTTCACTCATTTTTATTCAACCTTAGTTTATCTGTACCAATGAACCCGAGATAGTGGCTATGGCAGATGTAGAGAGCTCTGCCCCTGCACTGCCACTTGCTTTATACTCGGCATCAGCCGTTGAGGTTATATTTAAAGCTGTTATTTCACAATCAGATGAGGCGGAGACAGTTACCGAACCTGTCGCAGTGTTAGAGATATCCCCAGATGCTGTCTCACTTATATCGCCAGATGCTGTCTCACTTATATCCCCATTGTCAGCTGTGGAGGAAATGTTTTCTGCGGCTTTCATGACTATGTCTTTGATGCTGGTAATCGTTATACCATCTTCATTTGTGACGATTGAGTTGCCGTGTTGATCTTCTATATTTATCTGTTCATTTTGCTCATCTAGCTGAATCATATTTCCCGCTGGTGTATAAAGAGTAGTGATTTTATTTTCATCATCGAACTCCAACTTCATATCACTTCTAGTGTATATGCCTTTGATGTGATTGGTGTCATCACTCGCTGTTACAGGAGCAGGGAAGCTTGAACTATGAAGCATGCCTATAACGACAGGGTCACGTGGATCTCCATCCAAAAAAGCGACCAAGACTTCATCATCTACTTCTGGCCTAAAAAAGGTTCCTCTAACGGTATTATCACCATCTCCCAAACCTGCATCTAGAGTTGATACTCGAGCCCAAAGACCTTCGGTATTATCCGCATGGATCATCGGTAAATAGATCTGAATTCGATCTTCGCCGTCATCATCAGGGCCTATTTTTATGCAAGTACCGATATGGACACCCTGAATCTTAGGTAGCAAGTAAGATTGTGGACTAGTGCCGTTTTCTGGAGCAAACCATTTATCATCGAGCCCAGTTTGAATAGTAGTTAGCCAGTTTCCACCAGAAAAGTCATGACTCATGGCAGAGATAAAAGCGCTACCGTTAAAGTGAGTTCCCATGCCATCGAGTTTCACAATAGTTCCAGGGACAGGTGCTGCATTGCCTTGAAATGTGATGGTACCAACTATGGCTGCCATTCTACTTTTCAGCATTATTCCTTCATTCCAAGCAGTGAGTTCATCTTCTTCTGTTTTCCCAACTCTTGAAAAAGTTCTAACTTCTCCATCACCAGCTTCAGCAAGTGTTGCTCCAGTTTGATCCCCAAGTTCATTTAAATCGGGCTCACTACTTTCACTTTCAACTATAGCTTGAGTCGAATAATCCCAGGTTACAGTTTTACTAGATGTGATTTGACTTCGCGCATCGCTAGTCATGTCCAGACTAATTATATCTGTACCATAAGTAAGCGTCAGAACTTCGCTACTTGTAAAGTCTTCTTTACCAACACTAACGGTTCCGTCATTTACAATAATAAGCTGACCATTGGCCTGTGCTCTGGACAGTAAAAAGTCCCAGTCAGTTGATTGATACTGAAGAAGTTGAGGATGTGTATATGTAGTATCTTCAACTTCGGCAGTTAATCCAGCGTCTGATATAAGCGTTGATATAGCATCACTATCTAAGCTATCTGTAAACTGCTTATTTTTAGGGGTCTGAGTCATCTTAAAAGCTTCATCTCTTGCTTCTACAAGAAGAATAGAGTTTCGGTTATTTGCTTTTATTCTTTGCGATACAATTATGCCTTTAAAAACGGTCTCTGGTGTATCACTGAGGTAGGAGAATTTTATTTCTATTTCACTACCCTGTGTAAAATCTTCGGAGCTTACAGGGAAATCATTTTCAGATGCGACACCATCTTCAATAGCAATTTTGGCATAAGGGATACGGTTGATTTCTCGAGTGATATTTATTGATTGAACGTTATAAGTCGTTTTTACCGAAGTACCGTCTATTTCTATGTCGAAGTCTGGTGTATCACCATTTGCTGGAGTTGTATCTGCCATTTAGGATTCAACCTCTTTAAAAACTTCTAGAGGAGGAAAGGTGAGGGGAGTTCCAGCTTTTAATTGCCTAAAGTTAGCCAATTCATTGAAAGCAGCAACATCGACGTAGTGAGTGAAGTCATCGTAGTATTTTTGACAAAGACCCGGAAGGGTATCGCCTTCTTTAACAACGTGAAAGTGACTTAAGTCTGGAGACTGGGTATCTTCTTGTTTTTTCCTAAATGAATCAGACATAGTCTGTTCAAAGGTTGCATTTACTTCTGCACGCATAGGCATACCAGAGGCTGAAAACATGGTATAGTTTACCGACATCTTCTTCATGACAGTATGCTCTGTCAGGCTTCCCCAGCTGATTTTACAGTAGTAAGGTCTGTGAGTTTCACCTTCAAAGGTTCCCATAAGGCCAACTAGTTTGGCTATGTCATTTGTCACTTTTTCTTTACTGACGTACTCTGCATTTTTTGCAATATTCATGGAGTCTTCAACCGAAAGGGAAAGAAGTGTACCGTCCAGTATAAATTTAAAGGAGAAACTTTTAGGTTTCATCATCTCAAGTTTATGAGATGAGCCAGATGCGCCAATATTCTTTGTTGTCCTATAGCAAGTTTCATAGTCAACAGAGTAAGAATCTGGATTATATGTTAGTTCAAAAGTCCCATCAGATACAGCAGTATTACAGTCTGCATCTTCAAAAGCTTCTATTTTAAGTTTTGCTAGTATTCCTGGAACACGAGCCATATTAGCGTTCCTCTTTTTCTTTCAAAATCTCTAAGACTTGTTCAACGCATTCTTCAATGATGCTCACTTTGTCGCCACCACAAATATCACACTGTTCCTGCTCACCAGCAGAAGTTTCTTTCGGACTAGAAGCGATACTAGTTTTTATGATGAGTTCCTGAATTGATACAGCCATTTTTTATACCTAGATCTTAACGAAGAAGTCGTATGCAAGTTCAATAGTTTCGATAACTATGCCATTTTCGTCAGCTTTGAGATCTGAAAAAGACCACTTTACTGGCCATATCTTTTTGACCATCCAAGCTGTTACAGGCATGTGATTTTCATTTAATAGTGTCACGATTAGATTGGCTGGCACGAACTCAAAATTCACTATTGAGTTCGTTAGCCAAGCTATAAGAGAGGAGTTTTTCAACATGCCTCTCTTTAGGACTAGGTTTGGATACTTTCCTCGTTTCGGCAACTTATGAGTATATTTGTTCTGACCACCAGCATTCACAGTTTCAACATCTATTTCCGCGGTTAGTCCTGAGACTTCCTGAAAGCGATTGTCGTTACTGGTCATGAATGGTAGAACAAAGTCTACTCTAAAGTGAAAACCAACTGGTGGAATGTATCCGCTCATCTATTAGCTATTCTCAATAGTCACGCCTTCATGGGCGATCTCTATAGTTTCTACGGCAACTTCGTTACCGGTAGAATTGAGACTAGGGCCTTCAACTTTTGTTGGCCAGGCTTGAGTTACCTTCCAAACCATAACCGGGCTATGTTCTTCATTTAGAAGACTTATAGTTAGGTCACGACGCTCTGGTTTATTCAATGCAGTTGCATTGATCCATGCAAAAAACTCATTATCTGCTGCCATAACACCACGTTTAAGTGTGATGTTTGAGTACTGCTGTAAACCGGACATCTTGATAGTCGAGTACTGAGGCATAGAACCGTCTCTGTATTCGATCACTTGTGTTTCAATACTAAGTCCAGAAACTTCCTGGAAACCTATATTTGTCCCACCCCATTCAACTTGAAAGTGGAAAACTGGTAATGGATAATTAGCCATTTTAAATCCTGTATATTAAAATTTTGTAGGTGTATTATGATTCTTGCATTTTGTGCATGAAACGTAGAACGATAAACTCTGCAGGACGAACTACAGCCATGCCGATATCGACATATAAACGGCCTTCAAGCACGTCCTGTGCAGTCATCGTCTGACCTAAACCTACGTTGACATAAAAGGCTTGTTCTGGACTTGCTCCAGCAAGAGCACCTTCCTTCCATTTTTCGACTAGGTAGTTCTCTATCATAGCCTTGATCTTAACCCAAAGATTTGCATCATTCGGCTCGAAAACAGCCCAGTAAGTAGACTTTTTAATAGACTCTTCAACCATGTTAAAGAAACGGCGAACTGAGATGTAGCGCCACTCATTGTCATTGCCCATAAGTGTACGGCCACCCCAAACGAGGATACCTTTACCTTGGAATGGGCGGATAGCATTTATAGACTTTCCAGCAACAACGTCAACGTTTAGATCTGCTTGTTCATTGTTATCGATAGCCTGAGTGACTTTCATAACATTGTTCAAACTTACATTTGCTGGAGCCTTCCAAACACCACGACTGTTATCCACTGAAGTATAAACACCTGCCATAACACCACTTGGCGGAATAGTTCTTAAGTCTTCAATAACTTTATTGATGATGTTTGAGTAAAGCGCACAAGAAGATTTAAGACTTTGCTCAAGATTCTCTTCAGTCATCTTTGAAGTCGCTCTGATGTTCTCAATACTAGATGAAAAACGAGAGTGAATTTTATCTATAGCACGTGCAGCCAATGCAAGAGCATCTGTACTAGCTTCTTGTTGCTCAGTACTTTCTGCAAGACCTTGGACTTGCTTCTGTATATCTTCGCCCCATTTATTTTTGAGAAGCTTAAGACTATTTAAATATTCGCCGATCTCTTTATCTGTCCAACCATTGAAAATGTTTGAATCAAGATCATTAACCATTTCTTCGATCTGTCTTTTCATCAAAGTATTTATGTGTGATGACATCGGATCATCTTCTGGATTCTCAGGAACAACCCAGTTGGCGATTACTTCATTTATTGTATCTGAAATATAAAGGAGAAGATTTCTACAAGCATCTTTTACGGCTGAGATTTCGATACCTTGATCAGCGGCAGCTATATCGGCATTCAACTTATCTAACTCAGTTTTCAGGTCAGTAACTGTTTTGTCAGCTGCTGCCTTATCTTCTTTTGAAATACCTTTTTTCTTAGCTGCAGCTTCTGCGCTTTTTAGTGCAGCTTCTTTCGTAGACTTATCTGACTTAAGCTTTGAAACAGTTGCATACTCACTTGTATCTCTACATTTTTCTAAGTTTGCATCAAATTCATCTAAAAGAGCATTAAAGAAAGAGTCTAAAGTTGGATTCGCTAAGTAATTCTTATACGCAACAGAATTCTTATTTGAAATTGTTTCTTCATAAGCTTTACACTTATCTGATTGAAGGAATGCTATGATGCTGTCGCCATCAACTTTGATTCTATCAACATTTACAATAGTATCTTCTAATAGTTGAATGAGATCTTTTGTACCTGCATCATCGATTAACTTTTTAAGTTGGATCGCTTCTTCACCAAACTTAATCTTATCTTTGATCTGTCTATAGGTAACATTTTTAGTTAAAGTCGAAACTAGGTGAGGGGTATAAACTGCACCATATTTCAGGTTATTTATGCCAACTCTATTTCTAAACTCATCACAGCCTTTTTCCCAACCATCTTTCTCATGTGTATCCATGATAACAAAGCGGTCCATAAGCTGTGCTGCTTGTGCTAAGGCTTTTTGCTGAAGTGAATAAAGTCCGTTTTCTTCAAGATTTACGCCATCTGGAAAAACAAGCATAGTTGGCTCGTCTTCTTTCTTGAGAGAATCGATACCAGCGAGCATTGGATCTTGTTTAATATCGTCTTTATAAGTTCCAGCTGAAACTATGTAGCACTTACCACCACCATTGGCGAAGAACATTTGTAGACTATCATAAAGCATGAATTTTTTATTTCTGACGATCTTATCTACAGAGTTTTTTGGAGTTAAAACTATCTCATCAACTTCTGTTTCCGGACCAAAACCGAATCTTTCATGATACTCAATAAGCGAAGTTATTTTTGTCGGCTTATTATGGAGATCTGTGCCGTCATACTTTGCTTTTTCGGTGTAACCGATGAAAGCGGGAACGGCTGTTTCCACTTCAGCGATTGATGGAGGAAATACAGAGATCTCTTCCACATAAACATCGGGAGTTTTATAGGTTGCCATTTTTTTTGCAATTCCAGTTTAGGTTTAGATGTAAACCGTGAGTTCAGAGTAAATATCCAGTTCCTTAGATACTTTCACATGCTCTGGCCCAGGATGAGGTAATGAGTCCGCCAAAACAAGATTTCCATCTTCTTCTTGGTGAATCAATTCTAGTTTGACTTTATTCTCACTGCCGAGTATCAAATCTTGATCGGAGGTAAAAATAAAATCATTTTCAGTCTTCTTGAGACTAAAAGTTGTTTGTTCGTCCTTTGAACGAACTTTAAGCTTATCTTTTTCTATATTTTTTCTAAAACGCGGTATGACGCGATATGACCATGGAAGTGTTCGTGACCTCACTTTGACTAAGTGAGTAGCAGTGTTCTGTAAACTTGTTTTAGAAATATTGAACGTAAGAACAAATATTGGTTTGTTGACTATTCGCTCTGTCGTTATGAAGACTTTCCTTAGGGTTTTACCTGACTTATTTTTCAAAAGGTACAAACCTTCATCAACATGGGAGAAGTCAAGTTTGTATAGAGTCTCTGTTTCCATAAGATACTCAATCTTTCTCTCTGTCCCAGCAGAGTCAATAAGAACAAAACCTTGAGTGTCGACGTTTCCAAAATCGAATAGCGTACTGGTCCCACAAAGATTACTGATGTCATCATTACATATAAAGGTTTCTGTCGGTGCTTTTTTTACAGTCCCATCGTATAAAAACACTTGATTTTTAAGCTTATTTATAGCAAGATCCGAGTAAGTCAGAAGATGAGGGGAAGTACTGTAAACAAAAAAGTTTAATGGATCTTCCTCACCATCAGAAAAGAGTTCTTCAACAGAGAACGCTGAAGTTCCAAAAACTCCATACTCACCTTTGTATCGACGAAATAAAAATTTTTTCTTGGCTAGAGTTTGCTTGGTTTTTTCGGTAGGTATAACCTCAAAGTGATCTTCTCCAACAGCGTACTGGTGGGTTATATCAAACCCCAAGATCTTTGTTATTGAGGTTACCATATCAATTAATTCCCGCTGAGATCCACATGTATCTGTTCGACTGCAGACGTCTCAAGTAGTGCTTGGTTGTCTTGTACCGAAACAACTCTAACTTTATAGATAACCGAAGGCATGTATGACGAGCCCATCATCCCCCAGACACTGTTCAGCTGATCAAAATCTTGGCTATATAAATCCAGAGAAAGTTTCTCTATACCTTCAAGCTTACTGTATGCCTTAGACTTGAAAGTCGACCTAGCCTGAAAAAATGAGATAACATGGGAAATAAACTTCAGGCTTTCAGGGTAGTGTCCAAAGTTTGCTGCGACCAGAATATATAGATTTAGGCTAACAGGTGGATTAACGTAGACAAGTTTAGAGCCTTGACTCACAACAGCCTTGTTGCAGTTTTTATGAACCTTTTCCTCTTCGATATTAACCAAGGTTATACCTATAGAGTTTTCAGGAACTCCTGTTGTATGCCCATTCTTACTTGCTGCCACAAGATGAACTTTTTCCTCTGAATTAAGACCAACTTTCGCGTTCACATATAAAGAAAGTTCATCTTTTAGAAAATTCAGAGCTCTACTTATCATCTATAAATATCTTCTCTTAAAAATTATAATCGATAAAAACCAATAGTCGACTTTACAAATTTATACAAGCCGAAAAAAACCATTTTAACTTTTGAAATCTAGTTTTTAAACAACACAAAAAATTAAGAAAAGGAAACTCTTGACAAATAGATCTCGCCACAAAAAATCGACTCTAAAAAATCACAATATATTAATATAAAAACATTTAAGAAAATAATCAGAAGGGCTTATTTGATAAAAAACAGAACAACAAAAAACAATTTTAATATATTATGACAACTTAAAATTCGTTCAATTTAAACATATATTAAATTTCAAATAATTATAAATGAAAGTATTTAGAGGAATTTATCATTAAATAAATAGAGGAGGGAGATGCCTGTAAGTTTCTTCTAGGACAAACTAATAATCAGCTACAATTAGAGGCCCTTGTTGATACAACTAAATTCACAATCAATATTTTAATGAACAACACCAATAATATACTTAAATTTTTTGGGATTATATCACTTCAATAACATAAATATATCTATATGAATATGTAGAACAACAGATAAGATCACAAGATAAAACAATAAAATCTAACGCTCTAGGTGTATTATTCATATAGAGAATGTAGTAACACAATAACATGTGTTACTACCTAACACTTTTTAAAATATGTCTATTTACGAACGGTTAATTTATGATCGTCATATATTTCACCATTGAGTAAAACTGTGCGGATTCTTAAAGATTCATTTTTAAAGTCAAAAAGCATAACATGGTGTTCACTCCCAGTAACACCTCCGTCTAAGTACCAGTGCTTATTGTTTGGTTTCCTCTGACCAACACCAAGTCCACCTTCGCCAACGTATATAGTTCCACTTGGGTCTGGTTTATTTCCTTTAATCGGAATAGTTCGTTTGATGCAGTGCCCATCTGCCTCAAGTCCAACATCTACTTGATATTTATCAAAAATAGGACAAAAAATCTTAGTATGTGCAGGTGGTCCTTTAACAGCTGGATACAAAGGTCGGTGATACTGTGTCAAAAGCCATTTTGATTGTGGGCGCAGCCTTTTAAGTTCACTTTCCAACCATTTGGATTGTGGACCTCCTCCTGAAACATTTGTGTCTAAAGTAACTATGGCAACATCCGAACCAAGTCTTGTCGTATGCCAATCTGGCTGATCTTCATCGATGTTAAATATTTCTTTATAAAGAGGGCCACCATCATGGTTTCCTCTCGTAGGTATGATTGGTAAAACTCTACCATCATCACCATTGGTAAGCTCATTATGGCTTAACCAAAGCCTCCACTGTTGCCACTTTTTACCTGACACTATGTAGTCACCGCCATGTGCAAAAGCAATAATTTTAGGCGTCTCTTTCATCATCTCTGCCATCTTGACATTTATCTTACATCTAGCTAGGTGTCCACTGCGTGAGTCGCCACCATGGATCATTGAAAAGTCTGTCCCTTTTTCCGGAGCAGTTATGAAATAAAGAGTTTTAGATTTCACTCCATCGCTTTCCATGACAAAATAGTACTTTGTTGATGGCTTTAAGTTTTTAATCAATGAGTGATGGTAATAGGCAGAGGAAACTTTTCCTTTTTCACTTTTGTAAAGTGTATATTCACCATTTCTTTGGCAAGACTGTTCACTACCAAACTCCTTTGTCTCACCATAGTAAACTTTATGAGTTTTGCCTTTCTCGGCAGTGCTCCACGAAATAGTCGCTTCACGAGCCGCATCACCAGTCCATATAACACGCCACTGTGCGGGTGTTGTACCTTTTAATGGCGTTAATTTTGCTGTGAACTTCAGTGCTTCAGATTTTTCTTTTTCGCGCTGTTCCTTTGACTGCTTAGTTTCTCTTGTTATCTTTTTCTTTGGTTTCTTCTTCTCTTCTTTGGCTTCGGAATGAAGCGCAAAAGTAAAGGCGAGCATAAGTGAGAGGAATAACTTAAATATATTATTCACAGATAATCTCCATTTTTTTTGTATTTAATTCTGGTTCTAGATGATTCTGATGTTGATTTTTGAAGAATAAAAAGAGTCCTAGAGGAAGAGCACAATTAGCAATGCGCATAGCGAATTCGGGCCAAGCTTCAAAACCAATTGTCAAAGGTCTACTAAGTGCCGTTATAAGCCCCCAAAAAGCCATCCATAAAAATATTTTTGAGTTCCGATAAAACAGGATAACAAAAACAAGAGTTAGATCCATTATGCCAACGATTTTCAGAATGGTAAAATTTATTGACTCAGATAACGAAAATCCAAATATTGATGAGGTGCTGTAAAGTAAATCTTGAAAAGGGGGATTTAAATTATACGCTTCCCAGCCATGAACCAGGAAAGTAAGACTTGTACATATAATCATACAGTTTATGAAGCTTTTGTTGCTACTTATGTCCTTTCCTCGTACTCTCAAGCAAAAACCCAACCAAAGGACCAATGGCAGACCCCATCTAGTCGCATGCGCAAAAATGGCATACTCTGAGTATTTCTTGCCTTCATTTAGTACAGCGCCTAGAGACTGACAAAACAACCACAGGAATACCAAGATAAGTAAATGATGTAGATATCTATTGTTTAATGCTTTAGGGAGGAAAAATAGAAGAGGTATGGTGGCTATAAAGAAGGCTATAATAGAGTCGTACTTATATATGTTATTTATAGTTCTATCGATCTCATCCGAACTGTAAAAGGGGAGAGAGCTATCCATGTTCAAGTCAGAATCGCCGAATAACTCTGACTCCATAAAGCGCTCAATATCCTTCTCCTGAATCATCTTGAGACTTTCTTTTTTGGCTAGGTACTTTGCAGGTGAGCTACCGCCATTAAACAAAACTGGTTTAGCAGCGCCTAGAAGCCCAATAAAAAGGAAGATCAAAAGTAACTTTAAAATAAAGTTATTTTCTTTGTTACAATCCATATTTCCTCACATTAATTATTTTCTTAATGCTGAGTCGTCTAAAAGTTCAATTCATGTCAGAGTAATTGAATATTTCTTTAGTTTTTTATGATCTCTCTAAGATTGAGGCTTTCAAAACAGCTCTTAAAATGCCATCATTTTAAGATCAAAACGCATATCTGAGCTTTTACCTTTTTTCTGAAATAAGATAACACTGACGGTATTTATTCCAGAAGTAAGTAAACTCGCTGGAACAGAGAAGTTGCTGTAGATCATTTCACCACTATCTTTTGAAGACGTTTTCAATGCTCTCGTTTCATCATTAATAAGTCCATCAGGTAAATTGTGCCTCAAGGCTTCTTTACCATTGATAAAAACCACAGCGCCATCATCTGCTAGCAAATAGGCTTTTATATTTTTCAGAGAATTAACTTCAAGATTCCCCAAATCGAATTTATGCCTGAGGTATATATGATAAACAGACCTTCTCAGTTCATTCCCACCAATTATTGTCCTTAGGTCTTTGTCCCCATAACCAATTGAGCTCTCGCCCTTTAGCCATTTCGAATCATCAAACTCCCTCAACTTCCAACCTTGAGGTGGTAACCCCTTAAAGTAGTAACGCCACTCAGAATGCGCTTGAATTAAAACATCCCCTTCATATGGCCGAGAACCTTCAGTGATGAGATTAAGATTTTTTACATTCAATATTCCATTCGTTACATAACCGCTTATGACCTTCATTTCTAATGTAAGATCTTGGTACTTTTTAGTAGGGATATTCATTTCGTATTGATCATCCGCTCTATAGACTTTCGATTCAAATACCTTCTTTGCTGCCGAGTAGGCCATAAGCTTATAGCGGAAATCCTTTTGTTTATCAAAACTTAGACTTATCTGTCCAGTCAACGTCCCTCCAGTAGCATCTAAAAACAGCTCCATTTGCTCTCCTGGGTGCAACTGTCTATTCCCCATAAAGACAACATCTGCTTTATTTAAATCAAATATGTCTTCCTTAAAATCTATTTCTTGAAGTAAACCGTCGTGACCAAGAGCGATAGACTGTCCTTCAACCAATCTTCTTGAGTGACTTTCTGAGCGTACTTCTACCTTACCGGTAAATACATGAACCTCAGAAGTATCTTCTTTAACTATCGCACCAAAAGAGGTTCCGAGATCCTCAATTACACCATTGGGGAGATTCAAAATAAAGGAGTCAACTTCTGGAGACAAAGTTGTAAGCATGGATCCTTTAAATAATGACATAGAAGTTATTGACTGAACCTTTAGTTCTGCAGGTCCGTTTAACTGAAAATTATTCCCTGTAGAGTCCTTTAAGGTCAAACGTCCTTCGCCGATACTAACACTTGTATCATTGAGAATCGTTCCTTGCTTATATTTACTAATACTAGATGCGACAACTTCAAAAGAATTCTCTGTTGGTCTAAAAACAATGAATAAACTTATAGCGACCATTGCCGCCATGATTACAACTAAGGAATGAGTCTTCTTTTTAGATGTTTGTCTGACAAATGACTCACAGTTCTCTGCAGCACTCACCATCATATTTGTTTCAACAAGATAATTAGTGAAGCTTTGCGACTTCTCGTCATCTTCAAGAATCTGAATTAATTCCTTTTCTTCCGCTTCACTAAGTAAACCATTTAAGTACTTATCATATAAATCGTGCTTACTCATTCTTGCTCCAGTCGCTTTTTAACACAGTAGCGAAGGTCTGCTCTGGATCGAGATAGTATAAGACGAATGGCGTTTGTACTCCGTCGACAGATCTCGGCTATTTTATCACAGGACAGTCTCGATTTATAAAAGTCGAGGATGATTTTACGAGAAGTCACGGGGAGTTGTCCCATGCAGTGGTTGAGAGCTTTCTCTCGAGCTTTAGAGTGCTGAATATTTTCATCATTTAAAAACTGATCAAAACGCTTATCAATCAAAATAGAAATTTGTTCATTTCTTGAACGGCTTCGTTCATTTTTCCTGATAATGTCTATCGACTTATTGCGAATAACAGACTTCAACCACTTGACCGGAGTATCTGCTTGTATCTGGTCGGCCTTTTCATTCATACTAATCACTGCATCTTGAAAAACATCCTGAGCTAAACTCCAGTCTTTCAAAATACTATATGCGTAAGCCGTCAATATCGGACGACTATCAAAAGCAGTCTTCAAGAACTCGGATGTTTTATTTGGATTTGCCATACCTTAAATTTTAGTAACTTTTTCTCTCTAAGACGAACTATATAGAAAAAGATGTCACTACTTTTTAAGATTATTTCAAAGAATACACTTTTTGGTATCAGAGAATTCCCCAGATCATTAAATAATTCAGCTTCTGTAATCAGTTCATATTTAGCTCAGCTTGTATTCACAATAACTCATCGATATAATTATTCTTCTTAGATTTCGAGTAGCTTCTTGATTGTATCTAAGGCTATTTTTGACAAAGTTCCCGTAGCTCAGTGGATAGAGCGTCGCTTTCCTAAAGCGAGCGCCGTAGGTTCGATTCCTGCCGGGAATACTTAACAATTTTCAAAAGGGCAAAATGAAATACTTACTCATCTTATTAAGCTTTACTTTCTCTTCATTTGCAGCTTATCATACAGACTGGATGACAAAAGGCAGTGGAGAAGATAATCACCAGAAGTTTGTGACTCTCTATTATTCATTAACAGATAAATACCCATTTCTCACAAAGGATAATGAGCAAGCAAAAAAAGAAAATATAGCTTTTTTTAGGTTCTTCACGGAATTGTGTGGTTTCTAATCTAGGCAAGAAAAAGTCGTTCTTCTGATTTAGTTTGATTTACCACAATTAAACAATCTCAGAAGGAACGACTAATGAACATAATTAACTTGCTCTCTAGCT
>JAJPOQ010000037.1 GCA_021232515.1 Lentisphaeraceae bacterium | reverse complement strand
GACAATTACTTTCCTTATGTAGCTGCCAAATATTTTATGATTAATCAAGTGTACAAAGTGGTGATTCTAATAAAAAATACACTGCACACTACCTTTTTGTCTAATTAGCACTTGTAAACATTAACAAGAAGGACTGGCACGTTCAAGAAAGAGTCCATCTTTTTTTGAGCAGGAGAACAGAGAGCCCAACTACAGGTGATAAGAGCAATTGTACCACCACCAATGAAAATGTCTGTAAACCAATGACCACCGCCAATCATCCTTGGTAGTACAAAGAGAAGAGCAACAACAGCTGCAGCAATACCGTGCCATTTACGAGTGTAGTAAGCAATAAATGTTGCAACCATGAATAAAACAGCCGCATGGTCTCCAGGAAAACTTTTTTTGGAAGAGTCTTTGATCTTCCAGGTAATATGTTCAAAATCAGATAAAAGGATTGCTCCGTCTAGTGGGATTTTGGTTGGAGAGAGTCTTTCAAAGTTGTAGATGGCGGCATGAAAGAACTGCATTCCTATAATCATACATATAGTCATGAAGAACCCACATTTGATGCGATAAAGCTTTTCTTCTTGAGTTCCAGAGAAAATAAAAAGCGTAAAGATACCGACCATAAGTGACGCTGAAACGAGATCAAATAATCGACTATTAGCAATTGCCCAAAAGGTTTGAGCGGATTTATTATCTTTAAGACTACCATTTAAACTGCTAAAAACAGTTGTATCGAGACTTTTCCAAATTGAGTTTTCACTTTTGTATTGAACTGCCTTATCGCCATCTTTCATAGTGACAAGGTTTTGAGAAGAAAACCAACTACAGAAAATTAATATACCGGCAACATTGCAGGCAATAAGAACCTTTAAGTTCCAAGAATCACTTTTAAACATATAAATTTACCTTAACCCTAGCATCCAGCCAAACATTTAACGCAAACTTAATAGAATTTCAATATAAAATTAAATTTTATAGTTTCTTTGTTGTTAAATTCTTGGACCAAAGTTATGGAAATCAAAATCACTATGTTCATACTGATGAAAATTCTCAATGAACATTTTGGCTAATTCTTTAGCTTTCTTTTGATAGTCTTCTTTGTTACTCCAGGCATTTTCCGGATTTAAAAGATGGTTGTCTACACCTTCTAAACTTTCTGGAATTAGCAAATTGAAGTAAGCTGTGGATTCAAAGTTAGATTGTTCAATACTCCCATTTTGGATAGCGTGAACTATTGCTCTAGTGGCGGGAAGACTCATGCGTGAACCGACTCCATAAGGGCCTCCTGTCCAGCCTGTGTTAACTAAATACACAGGAACATCGTAGCTATCTATTTTCTTACCGAGTAAATCCGCATACTTCGTTGGGTGAAGTGTAAGGAATGGACCGCCGAAACAAGGCGAGAATGTTGCGATTGGCTCTTTTACTCCACGCTCTGTTCCGGCAACTTTTGCAGTATAGCCACTAAGGAAGTAGTACATAGCCTGTTCTTTTGTTAGCTTGGAAACTGGTGGAAGAACGCCAAATGCATCACACGTTAAAAAGATAATTGAGCTTGGATGTGGTCCCTTACTTTCAGGGACGATGTGCTCAATATGGTAAATAGGGTAACTAACTCGCGTGTTTTGGGTTTTACTTGAGTCGGTATAGTCAACTTCTTTTGTTACTGGGTCGATGACGACGTTCTCGAGAAGAGCATCTCTTTTTATAGCGTCGTAGATTTCTGGTTCTTGCTCAGCATCTAAGTTTATAGTCTTAGCGTAGCAGCCACCTTCAAAGTTAAATATTCCTTCATCATCCCAGCCATGTTCATCATCCCCTATAAGGTCTTTTTCTAGATCAGATGAAAGAGTTGTTTTTCCTGTGCCACTTAAGCCGAAGAAAAGGGTCGTTTTCTCATCACTGCCTTTATTTGCAGAGCAGTGCATTGTCAGTATGTCTTTAAGAGGGAGGAGATAGTTCATAACAGAGAAAACACCTTTCTTCATTTCTCCGCCATAGAAAGTACCGCCAATAATGGCCATTTTCTCTGCCATATTGAAGATGACAAAGACTTCGGAGTTTAGACCGTGTTCTTGCCATTTATCATCGCTTACCTGACACGCATTTAAAATAGTGAAATCTGGCGCAAAACCTTCCAGTTCTTTCTCTTCAGGTCTGATGAACATATTTTTGCAAAAGTGCGCTTGCCAAGCGTATTGGCATAGAACTCGGACATTGAGTCTATTTTTATCGCTTGCTCCGCAAAAAGCGTCAGTTACATAAAGTTCTTTGCCGTTTAAGTGATTTACTACTTTCGCCTTAAGTTCTTGGTAGATGTCATTCGAAATTTTTTGATTGACTGGGCCCCACCAAATGTTGTCTTCCGAGCCAGGTTCAACGACAAAGTATTTATCTTTAGGAGAACGGCCAGTGAACTTGCCAGTATCAACAGCAAAGGTGCCATTTGCAGTTACGGTTCCTTCGTGATGCTCGACTTCATCATGAAAGATTTCGTCATATGAAGGGTTGTAGTGAATTGAAGAAGGTGAGATATTCAGATTACTTAAATCGGGTACCATCTAGGGCCTGCCTTATGATTAACTTCTCTATAAGTTAATTATAAAACAAACCCAGAGTGAATTAAAGAATTCACGTGAATGAAGTACTACTTTTTAATGTTGTAGCCAAAGTCCTTGATTCTGTTTCTCCAAAGAGAGTGAATGTGGTTGATGTTTCCTAAAGAATCTTTTTGGAAGTTGTGGAAAATGATGTAAGTGACAGGACCTTCAATTCTGAATGAATGAGCAGTTTCGAGCTTATCTCTTCCGTACCAAGCGAAGTACATCTCATCAAACTCTCTTACAAACTCATAGTTAGCCTCTAAAGCAAAGTCTCTATCAGCATTTTCGGTGAATGTGTGGAGAAGTTTTGCAAGTAAGCCTTTCTGGTGGGCGTCCAGCATTTTAGTTGAAAGTCCAATTGTTTGACGTGGACCAGGTGCTGCATTGTAACCTTCCATAGCAGGAGGCTCTTCAGAGCTTACAAGGGCAACAGCTTTTTGACTTTCAGAGAGAGAGTTAAATAATTCCAGAGAAAGGTCTTCCTGTTTGGCGAGCAGACGTGAACCTAAAGCTGCCGAAGTTCCCGCAGAGTCTACAACTTTTGCAGGATTGACGCCGTACATGAGAGGTGTGGCACTAACGAGTTCTTCACCGTTAACTACAAAGTTTAGAGATAGGTGATGACCTTCGTATGAAATACCCCAAAAGCCATGTCCAGGTGTGCCGAAAAGAGTGAGATAGTATTTCTTTGAGTCTCTTTTAGCTGCTTTATTCTCGAGATTGTAAAGAATCGTTTCTAGATCCATAACAGCGAGTGCTCTTTCAAGACCGATTTTTGATAATAAATGGCCCAGTAACTCGATAGTTAGTGCTTGTTGTTTAGGAGACATGTCCTTAACCTTAAAACCTTTTCTGCTTTCTAATGGAAAGAAGTGCCAATTGTGACGAGCTTTGCTGTCATAGTCCATGACTGCAACCTTTTTCTCATTTTCAGAAAGAGTCTCGATGAATTCATTTGCAACATCAGCGGAGGAATTACCAATTATTGACTTACATGAACAAAGAAAAAGTACAGTTAATAAGGTTAGAGTGATTTTCATACGGTCCCTACATTTTTGAATGATCGTGTTTTAAAGAAGGTAAATCTTACTTAGCAGTGTGTGTTTATACAAGAAAATATGGCGAAAGACTTAGAAAAAGTGACATTTCTTTAAGAAACAAGAAGCATTCTCTATCTAGAACATTGGCAATCTAGTTATTTAGCACTAGAATAGGCGCATTCTAAAATATATAACACTCAATTTTCAGGAGTCTATTATGGGTCAACAACTAAGACCAAGAGTTAAAAGAGCTAAGAGAAAAAGATACCTAGAAAGAAAGAAAGCTGCGATCAAAGCTGCTATCAAAAAATAAATTTTTTAAAGCCGGAATGAAAATTCCGGCTTTTTTTATGGCGTTATAAAGATCTTATCCATCAATAAAGCAGCTACACCACGAAGAGAGCTATACTCAGAGGAAATCTCAACCTCAAGCTTTCTCACTGCAGGTCCATTTTGATACTTAGCGATGGAGTTAAGTAAACCAGGAGTCATAAGCTTGTAAAAGTCTTCAGACTGGTTACCTAAAATCATGACCTCAGGATCAGTTAGAAAGATCATCGATGCTAATGGTGCCGCAAGGTGACTACAAGCTTCATCTAAAACTTTGACAATATCCGCATTATTCTTCGCTTCTTGAGCTATTTCATAACCAGACTTTAGGTCTATGTTTAATTGCTTTTTGATTTCACGGCAAATAGCAGGAATACTCGTATAAGTCTCCAAACAGTCTTTTTGACCACAACGGCAAAGCCTTCCTTCAGTTCCAACAACTAAGTGACCTATCTCGCCAGCAGTTCCATGGGCACCGGGATAAGGAGCTCCATTCACCATAAGAGTAGAACCAACACCACTAGTTATTTCAACAAATAGGGCGGAGTCTATCTTATTACTTCTATTTTTGAGTAGGATGTTGGAGTAAAGACTTGCTCTTACATCATTTTCTATAACAATCGGGCAAGAATATTCCCTGGAGAGAATATCTTTAATCGGTATGTTTTCAAAATCTGGTAAATTAAGTGCAGATATACAGTTTCCTGTTTCAGGATCAACCATACCGGGAGTCGATACGGCAATGCCAAATAGATTTTTGGAACTCTTTACAAACTTCTTTGTGACCTTAAGAATAGACTCTATATAATTTTCTCGAGTACTTAGATCGAGGTCGGTGATGGTCTGGACGTTGTTTGGGGTTCCTTGCAGATCTATGTGTGCAGCGATGATTTTGTTCGGGTGGAGTTGTAGACTGACGATTTGCCAATAGTTTTCGTTCATATGAAGTGGGCTACGAGGGCGTTCAATATCCTCTAGGCGAATCCACTTCTTTTCCATAAGTTCTTCAACTAGGCTAGTCACGCTTGATTTGCGAATTTGACAGTAGTCGGCAACCTCAGTTCTTTTCATTGGTTGCACAGTTTGAAGGGTTCTTAAAATAGCATATCTATTTTCAGCCCTTTTGCGCGTTTGTTCTGAGTGAGTATATTCTATTTTCATGAGGAATATATTAATCATTTTTTTTATTTATGAAAGTGCTTGGATTTTATTTAAGTACCATATATGTTAAATAAACAATTTTAAAGAGTTTGGTGCTTAAGATGAAAATAGATACAAAAGTAATCCCGGTTCTGGATGCAGACTTTATTCCAGCTAAGAAATGGTATGAAGCGTACAATGCTTTGATTGAAGAAAAAGGTGGTCGTGAAGTTCATATAGCCTTAGCGCAAGAAGATGGCTTTGTGTTTACTCATTCATTTAAAATTCTTGATGACTATGAAAACTATAAAGACTTAAATATCAAAGCTACAGAAAGACTTCTAAAGTTTCTTCTCTGGATGAAAGGTGGTCGTAAGATTTACATTCAAGGAAGCGATGAGTTGGTAGGTGATCTTAGTAAAATTTATTCTGAGTCGGGTGCGCGCTCTTTTGATAATGACTTCCTAGGTCACAAAATTTATGGCGGCTCTTTTGAGTTTATCGCTTGTGATGAAATACCAGCGATGAAACAAAGCACAAATGACTTGGGAAGGCACCTTTCAGGTTGCCGTATAGGTTTCGACTTAGGTGGTAGTGACCGTAAGTGTGCAGCTGTTATCGACGGTAAAGTTGTTTATTCCGAAGAAATAGCTTGGGATCCATATTTTGAATCGAATCCAGACTACCACTATGAAGGTATAAAAGACTCTCTTGAAAGAGCGGCAAAACATTTACCAAGAGTTGACGCTATCGGCGGTTCTGCAGCTGGTGTATATATTCAAAATGAAGTTAGAGCAGCATCTCTATTTAGAGGGATTTCTGATAATGATTTTAAAAACAAGATTCAACGAATTTTCTTTAGACTTCAGGAAGAGTGGGATGTGCCATTTGAAGTTGTTAACGATGGCGAAGTGACAGCACTTGCAGGTTCTATGTCTTTAGAGTCTGGAGCGGTTTTAGGCATTTCTATGGGGACAAGTTTAGCTGCTGGTTATGTAACGGCAAATGGTTCAATTACTCCTTGGCTAAATGAATTAGCTTTTGTGCCGGTAGATTTCAACGAAAATGCCCCTGCAGATGAATGGTCGGGAGATATAGGCTGTGGTGTTCAGTACTTCTCACAGCAGGCAGTGTCTCGTCTTATTCTCAAAGCCGGTATTACTGAGATCCCAGAAGAAATGGGGAAACCTGAAAAACTTGTAGAAGTTCAAAAATTGATGGAAGCTGGAGATAAGCGCGCCGCAAAGATATACCAGACAATTGGTACTTACTTTGGTTATACCATCGCTCATTTTGCAGATTTTTATGATATTTCTAAGCTGCTGATTTTAGGTCGTGTGACTTCTGGTCAAGGCGGCGAAGATATACTGAAGCATGCTAAAGAAGTTTTGGATATTGAGTATCCAGAATTGTCAGAGAAAATAGAGCTGCGCACACCAAGTGAGAGCGATAAGCGGCATGGTCAAGCAGTTGCCGCGGCAAGTCTTCCTATTGCATGAACTTGAGTAATTGTAAAAGTTTCAAAGTTAACTGATGTAAAACCGGCAATTTAGTTCAATATTTATTAAGATTTGAATTACACAGATTTTTTACAGGGACACTCATGAAACTTTTACTACTTACACTTTTATTATTTACCTTTGGAAACCTTACGGCTCAGGATGATATATTTGATCTTGAAAAAGGGGCACAAAAGAAGCCTAAAAAGGTAATTACTTTAGAAGAACTGACAGGAAGCCTTCAAAGTGGAGACTATAAGCGAGTTCATTCTGGTATAGAAGAATTGGTGAAGGCGGAAAAAGACGTTATTCAGAAGCCTGAGTTTCAAAAAATAAAGTTGAAGTATCAATTAGAAACTGGTCAATACAAAGAAGCGCTTGAGTTTATAAAGTCTTCAAAATTGACTGACGATTTCACTATTTATCAACACTGCTTAGTTTTAATCAAGACTGGGGCTTATGATGAAGCTCAAAAAATAGCAGAAGCTCAGATTGCAGAAAAACCACAAAACCACCTCTTTACATTCATACTCTTCAAAGTAGCCGAGTTAACGGGCAATAAAGATCTCGACAATAAAGTTTGGTCGAGCGTAAAAAAGATGTACTTCAAGAGTAAGTCTGGTCGCGAGGGCGATGCCTATAACAACGGACTTCTCGGGCTTTGTATAAGAATGAGAAGCCCTCAAAAAGCTTACATTATGTTTCAGAGAGCTTATAAAAAGGCCCCGAAAGAAACAGACATATATGTATGGGCAGGTAAGCACTGTTCTGAAAAGTATGAGTGGAACTATGCCTTAGAAGAACTGACTAAAGGATTAAAAGTAAATTCCAACCATGCAGAAGCTAAAGCGGCTTTGGCAAATGTGTTGATGGAGAAAGGCGACTATCAAAAAGCACGTGAGTTAGTTGCAGAGGCTTTAGAGGTAAATCCAAATAGCAGTGAAGCACTTCAGCTCATGTCGCAAATATACTTGGTGGATGACCAAAAGAGAGAGTCAAAGCGAGTTCTAGAGCATGGTTTGGAATCAAACCCTAAGGATTTAAAGATACTTTCGCTTTTAGCTGCCTCGTATCATCAGGAAACTCAATTTGAGAAGCGCGATGAACTTATTAAAAAGATATTAGAGATCAATCCCAAATATAGCAAAGTTTATCTAGCGATTGCTCAATCTTGTGAAGACTTAAGACAATTCCCTGAAGCTGTTGAATGGGCAAGTAAAGCTATAGAAAACAACTCTCGAGATTGGGAAGGTTATTTTATTTCAGGAATGAATTTACTTCGTTTGGGAGAAGAAACTGAGGGTTATAAAATTCTGGATAGAGCTTTTGCTTTAAATGGTTTCAATATCTGGGCTCGAAACATTTTGGTTTTGTTGGATAGAGACTTTAAGAAAAAAGAGTTTGTCCAGTTTGAGACAGAGCACTTTGTAATAAAGCTTCATCGTTCAGAGAGCAATATCATGTACCCTTATCTCAAAGATGTTGTCGAAGAAGCTTATGAAAAATACACCAAAAAGTACGGCATAGAGCCAGTAGGCCCAAAAGAGTATGACGGCAAGATTCTTCTTCTCATGTTTGATCGTCACAACGACTTCTCTGCAAGAACGGTGGGCTTGCCAGGTTTGGGTGCATTGGGAGCTTGTTTTGGACAGATAATAACTATGCCATCGCCAATTATTGGCAAAGGTAATGATCAGATGAAGTTTCACTGGAAACGCGTTTTTGAGCATGAGTTTGTTCACGTGTTAACACTTCAGAAAAGCTCTTACTATGTTCCTAGGTGGTTGACAGAAGGAATTAGTACTTGGGAAGAAGAAGACCCTCAAAGTGAAGTAGATCGTCAGTTACAGTGGGCTTGGAAAAATGGCCGTCTTTTACCAATTGAGGATATTAACAGTGGCTTTAGTCAGCAAAGTTATCCAAATCAAATTGGTGTCAGTTACTATCACGCTTCTTTGATCTGTAAATATGTAAATGACAAGTATGGCTTTGAAGCCCTCACAAAGATGCTTGAGCTTTTTAAAGAAGGTAAATCAAATGAAGTTGCTGTCACAGAAGCAATAGGCAAAAGCCTTTCCGAGATTAATAAAGAAGTGAAAGTTTACTTGGATGCTTATATTAGCCAGATTCCTCTCACTACACCACTACAAGATCATGAAATAGTCGAGCTTGAAAGTAAGAATAATTCATTCGGTCTACCAGTAGATAAACAATTAGATTTAGCCGCAGCTTATATTCGTCAAGGAAAACGCGATGAATCCAGAAAGTTGGTTGATAAGATTTTGAAAACCAATCCTAAAATGACTAGAGCATTAAATATGAGTGCCATGCTTTACTTCCATGCAGAAGATAAAGAAAAGGCAAAAGCTGATTTTGGTAAGGTCCTTTCACTCGAGCCAAACCATTACGTGTCAAACTACTTTATGGCAATGATGGTTGAAGAAGATGAGACAAAGTGGGAGGAAGCCGTAAACTTCTACAAAGCTGCTCTCAGGCAGTATCCACGTGTTGAGTCACCACAAAACAATATTTACTACAAAATCGTTAATTTATACGATAAACATGAACAGCCAGAAAAGGCTCTTGAGACTTTGATTGAGCATTCAAAGAATAACAATAAGAACTTTGATGGTTGGGTTAAACTCGGGGATAAACTTTTAACGTTCGAAAAGAAAGAAGAGGCAGCCAAAGCTTTTTTAGAAGCAAACTACATCTACCCATTTGAATTTGATGTACACATCAAGCTTGGAGATACACTAATCGACCTTAAAAGGTATGAAGAAGCGATTCGTGAGTTTGAAGTTGCCGTTGAAATGGAGCCGCGAAATAAGAATGCTCTACTTAAACTCCACAAGTCTTATCTTACTCAAAAAGAAGATGTTAAAGCTGAAGATGTGATGAAGAGGTTGAAAAGATTTTATCCTGATGATAGTTTTGATGTAGAGAGCAAGTAAAAAGTCAATAGGGGTTGGCAAGGTCTGTGCGCCTTGGTGAGGTATTGATAACATAGTAGGGAATAACGATGGGCGTTTGTCTAACTATATTTGTAGGGGCTAAAGATCCTCTGCTTATGGGAAAGCTAAATACTTGCCAGACGGCATGCTGTTTAGTAGATCCAGAAGATATCTCAGAATATAAGGGGTATCTACCGACTTTTCTCTGTCATGAACGAGAACGCGTTCTGCAGTTTTCAAAAAATATATTTACTCAAAGTTCAGATCCCGGGTTTGAGTTTGTTATCGATTCTTTAAGAGATGGAATGGATGAGTATGAAAAGTTTAAAAATGAAATATCCATCGACTTAGAGAAGCAGATTGAAGAAATAGAAGATCAGCGACTCTACCAAGAAATAGAACTTCAAAATGCCTTAATTAATTTCCCCTCAATGCTTTTAGGTAGGAAAGTTAGTGAGTTAGCGAACATCGCCGAAGGTAAGACTGCGTTTGTTCTTTGGGATAATGATCTAAATGTATCTTTCATCAATCAGCTTAAAGAGTTACGAGATAAAGTTATGCTTATTGCCCCAGCAAATGCATACGATCGTTTAAAAGATCACGGTGTAACTCCAGATCTATTGGTTGCTAGCGGGACAGCTACTTGTCCAAAAAACTTTAAATACGATACAACTGGTTTGCCGCTTATTGCAGATGTGACAACTTCACCCGCTTTAGTGCAGGGCTTTGTCGATGTTCTTTGGAGTATTTGTCCAAATTTCTTAGATTTAGAGAAAGAACATGTTGAGTTTATCGACTTTGAGTCCCGTTGGTCTAGTGGCCGCGACTCAAGACTTTTAGCTCTTTCAGTTGCAGCCCACTTTGGTTGCAAAGAGGTTATTTTAAATTGTGAAGATCAGCAAGAGTTTGAGTACTCAGTGCGTTCATTATTGGAAGCTTTAGATAATATACCTAAGCTTACCTTCCTTGAAGACGATTCAAAACTGTCAATGACCTCAACTCCATACACTTTTAGTTTTAGTTTAGCTGATATAACGCCAGACATAAACTCAGCGTTAGATTTTATTTCGACCGTAGAGAAAGACATATGTGAAGAAAAAGAAAGTGAGATCCTTCGTTCGGTTTTACGTGCTTGTGACTTCGATGCTTTGATAAAGATGAGCAATGGTTTTTTTAACTACGGTTTGATTAATTATCAGGAAAAAGACTTATCGAAAAAGAAGGAATATTTTCTTTCACTAACCAAGTCTTTGAAAGATGTACTAAGTAAAAAAGACCTAACAGAAAAAGACTACCGTGAAGAAGTTACTAAACTTTTTGAAGGTAAAGAACACTTTTGGGATTTTGATTTTGAATTAAAGGTTCTAGCTCATGCGAATCCACGTTTAAGTTTAACTTTGGATAACATAAAGAAGGAAGAGACGGTAAATGATGGAATCCGTTATAACTACAATCATAAGTTTAAAGTTAGCGTAGATGTTCAAAAAGATTCTAAGTGGGAGACGTATGAAGCTCCTATTTTGGACTTTGATGATGAAGCTTTAGATGGAATTGAGGAGAGGGGACTTGTTATAGTTCCAGGGCTCTTAGATGGCCAAGTTCAGCTTCAATTGATGAATATGTATCCTGATCTGCCGATTGTGACTTTGATCAATAAGCCTGAGTATATGGTCGATTTGTTAAATTACTTACCATTGGTTTCAATTATGGGGCGCAATGGTTTGTGGATTCACGGTTCAGATGAAGAGTTAGCTCAAGCTTACAAGACATTATTGTGTTCAGAACATGTAGAGCCAGTAATAGTTGATCCGGATCCAGAAAATAAGTTTAAGCACTTAGAAAGCTTTAAGGAAGTGTTGGAAACCTGAAGGTGGCAACCCCAAGGGGACTCGAACCCCTGTTGCCGGGATGAAAACCCGGTGTCCTAGGCCACTGAACGATAGGGTCGGAAAAAAATGGCAACCTCAAGGGGAATCGAACCCCTGCTGCCGGGATGAAAACCCGGTGTCCTAACCACTAAACGATGAGGTCGCACTAAAATCAAAAAAAATGGCAACCTCAAGGGGAATCGAACCCCTGCTGCCGGGATGAAAACCCGGTGTCCTAACCACTAAACGATGAGGTCGCACTAAAATCAGTACTTACTAGATAACTAGTAACCGGAATTAACCGGATTTTGCTTTCTTCATTCCTTCGTGCGGAGTGAAGATGCACAGATTATAATTCTGTGATGAACAAAGTCAACTCTCTTTTTGCAAAAAAATTAACGATTTTTAAATAATTTAATTTTCCTAATAATTAAGCTCAATTATGAAATTTTTTGCCGGCTCTTCATTCTGAATAGTTTAGGTGTTAATCCAGAGTCTTTTTTTAGCTTCATATTTAGGTATTGAACAGTGCTAAAACCAGTTTGTTCTGCCACTCTTTTTATGGGCAAGTCAGTCTTACTAAGCAATTCTTTGGCATTTGCTAGTTGAATCAATGTTATTTCATAATGCACGCTATGGTTCATCACCGTCTTAAATTTCTTTTCGAGAGATGATCGAGAGACTGAACAGTGGTGAGCGACGTCTTCTACTCTTATACAGTTTTTTGCATTTGTGTGAATAAACTTCAAAGCTTGGGCAATGAGTTCATTTTCAATTGCGAGTATATCTGAAGATTCTCTTACAGTTATTCCTAGTGGTTCAATAATAGTTTTATGCTCGATACTTTCACCACGCATAAGTTTGTCTAGCATTCTTGAAGCTTCATAGCCTAGTTTGTCAGTACCTTGAGTAACGCTTGTTAGCGGTGGATTGCCAACTTCACACATAAGTGGGTCGTCATCCACGCCGACTACAGCGACATCGCTTGGGACATTGAGGTTTGCAAGTCGGCAGGCTTCGAGTATGTGGCGTGCTCGAGAATCATTTGCCGCTAAAAGGGCTACTGGCTTTTGTAAAGAGTTTAGCCAACTAGCCAACTCTTGTTGATACTTACTCCACTGTGCCGGTTGACTTTGAGTATTGCTATAGGTGTTACAGTGTATGCCTTTACTCTTTAAGTATTCAGAAAAAGTATTCTGGCGCTCAGTGTTCCAACCAGAGGTTTCGCTTTCAGGTATACCATAGTATGCAAAATTTTTGAAGCCGCGCTCCAAGAGGTGATTGGCGGCTAGTATGGCAATGGAGTCATTATCTGTATAAACATAAGGTATGTCGTCTTTTTCTTGGTAAGGGCCATAGCCACTACCGCAACCAATCACCGGTAATGAGCTTTTTTTAACGGCATTATAGACGTTCACATCATCTAAATCAGCAATTATGCCGTCACCTTGCCAGTGTTCAAAGTCGGGAATCTTCTGTAGTGGTTCGTCTTCTATGTATAAACTCCAGTCGCCAGATTCTTTTGCGTACCTAGAGACTCCATGAATTATTTGCCGATCATATGGTTTATTTATATTGAGTAGTAGTGCGACTCTTTTCATTTAAAACCTCGCTTGTCTGCCTAACCTTAGTTCTTGTAGTTAAGGTATTTCAATGATATAAAGTATATTTTGTAAAAGAATTATGATTTTTAATAAAAAATAAATATTAATTAGTCAGAATTTAACATTTGTAGAGTAATCATTAAGAGATCTAGAATTAAATTAATCTATTAAAGTTTAAGAAGTATATTTTATAAAAGAATTACAAATTTAAGTCATTGTCGATTTTGGCAGTGAGTAGTTTTGTGAGTTAAGTCAAGGATATTTAATGAATTTAGAAACTTATACTGAGCACATTGCAAAATTAGGTGAAGGTCCTTTGTATCACGAAGGAAACTTTTACTGGGTCGATCTTATTTCTGGGACTTTTATGAGTAAAGGTCCTGATGGGCTTGAGAAGACTTTGTATGAAAATGCTGAAAATCCGGTGACATCTATAGTTCCAGGTAAAGACGGCTTTTTGAGACTTACTTTGGCAAATGGTTTTGCACGGTATGTAGATGGTGAAGTCGTTCCAGAACAGAGTTTTCAGTTATCCGATCCATTGATTCGTTTTAATGATGGCAAGTGTGATAGTCTTGGAAATTATTGGGCGGGCACAATGGATAATAGCGAGATCACTCCCAAGGGGGCGCTTTATTCTTTAAGGCCAGATAAGACCGTAGTTCAAGTTTTGGCTGGTGTTACAGTTTCAAATGGAATGTGCTGGAGTGCGGATCAAGAAACTCTTTACTATATAGACTCTCCAACGAAAAGAGTTCGAGCATATGATTTAGATCCGATCAGTTTAACAGTTTCAAATCGTCGTTCTATTTTTAAGATTGAAGAAAAAGATGTTTTTCCAGATGGCATGTGTATTGACCTTGAAGGAAACCTTTGGGTTGCTTTATGGGGAGGTTCGGCAGTTCTCTGTATTGATCCTGAAACTGGAGCACAGCTTGATAAGATAGATATTCCTTGTCTTAAAGTAACCTCCTGTTGTTTTGGAGGCCCTAGCTTCGATCAACTGTTTATTACAACAGCATCGAAAGACATGACAGATAAGGATTGGGAGCGTTACCCAGACTCAGGTAAAGTGTTCAAAGCGACACCCGGAGTCATCGGCCTTCCTGCAGACACTTACGGATAAAGATGAGTATTGAGACATTTACTGAAAAGATTACAGACGTACTACCTAAGAAAAATATCATAACAGATAAACTTCGAAGACTGGCTTACGGGACAGATGCTAGTTTTTATAAGTTAGAGCCTAAACTTGTTTTAAAGCCACGGCATGAATCTGATCTATTGGTTATTTTAAAAAGTGCGCTTTCAGAAAATGTTTCCATTACTTTTCGTACCGCAGGAACAAGTCTTTCAGGTCAGGCAGTTAGTGACAGTGTGCTGGTTTGCTTAAGTCAATATTGGCAAGGCGTTAAAGTTTTAGATAAAGGTAAGTACATCCAACTTCAACCCGGAGTGATAGGAGGTGCTGCGAATCGTTTTCTAAAAAGTTTTGGCCGAAAGATCGGTCCAGATCCAGCCTCAATAGAGTCTGCAATGATTGGTGGAATAGTTGCTAACAATGCATCTGGAATGTGTTGTGGAACTAAGACTAACTCTTATCAAACTGTAAAGTCTATGAGAATCGTTTTTGTTGACGGCACTGTCTTGGATACATCGAGTGATGAATCTATTGAAAGCTTTAAATCTTCTCACTCCGTCCTTCTTGAGGGAATATTGACGATGCGCGAGGAGATCCTGAAAGAAGATGTTTTAACCGAACTAGTAAGACGTAAATACTCAGTTAAAAATACGACAGGTTACGGTTTAAACTCATTTATAGATTTCGCAGACCCTATAGAGATCTTAATGCACTTGATGGTTGGCTCAGAAGGGACTTTAGCGTTTATTTCAGATGTGACTTTTGAGACTGTTGAAGATTATAGTGAAAAGTCTTGTGCACTTGTAGTTTTTAAAGATATGAAGTCAGCTTGCAATGCAGTGAGCGACTTAAGAAGGCAGAATGTAAACGCTGTCGAGTTGTTAGACTATGCTTCTTTACAAGCAGCTAAAGATTTACCGGGAATGCCAAAGAGCTTTTCAGAAGGTGCAGCTGCCCTTTTAATTGATATTCAGTCGTCCAACTCAACTAATTTACGTGAGCAAATAAGGCAAGTTTCCGAGTCATTGAAAACTTATACAGATGACGTGAAGTTTGAAATAGATGACAAGCTATACAATCAACTTTGGAAAATTCGCAAAGGACTTTTTCCAATAGTTGGGGCTGTTCGCCCAGCAAACACAACGGTGATTATTGAGGATATTTGTTTTCCATTGGAGTCTCTTGCTGAAGGAACTTTAGCTTTGCAGGAGCTATTTAAGAAGCATGCTTACGATGAAGCTATCATTTTCGGTCACGCTTTAGATGGGAATTTGCATTTTGTATTTACTCAAGGTTTTCAGACAGATGCAGAAGTAAATCGTTACGCCAAATTTATGGACGATGTCTGCCAATTAGTGGCGGTTGATTATAAAGGCTCTTTAAAAGCTGAGCATGGAACGGGTAGAAATATGGCTCCATTTGTTGAGCTAGAGTGGGGCGCGAAAGCCTATGACTATATGTGCCGAGTAAAGCAGCTTTTTGATCCTCAGAATATTCTTAATCCTGAAGTCATAATCACCAAAAAGAAAGATTTACACATTACACATCTAAAACCTATGAATGCGGTACATCCATTAGTTGATAAGTGTATTGAGTGTGGATTTTGTGAATCTGTTTGTCCATCAAAAAACTTAACTCTTTCTCCTCGTCAGAGAATTGCTACTCTGCGTGCTAAAGCTGAAGGAGCTGTATTTGAAAGCAGCAAAAATTTAAATTATATGGTTCAGGAAACGTGTGCTGGAGACAGTATGTGTTCAACCAAGTGCCCGGTGGATATAGATACAGGCAAGATGGTTAAGTACCTACGAGCAGAAATGCAAAATGGCTTTACCAAGACCTTGGCGAATCTAGCAAGCAATAATTTTTCATTAACAACAAAAGCGGCTAAACTTGCGATGAGCTTTAAGGGGCTTCCCAAACCACTTAAGCAAATAAAGAGTAACGAGCCAAATAAAGGTGCCGTTGAGAAGGTTTTATACTTTTCGAGTTGTGTTCATGGTTTGATTGGTCCTAATAGTGGTCAGAAAACTATAAAGGATGTTTTAACTAGTTTATTTAAAAAGGTAAACATTGAACCTATATTTTTGAATTCAAAAGTGAATCATTGTTGTGGCTTACCTTTTGAGAGTAAAGGCTTTGAACAAGCTGCAGTAAATGGTATTTCCAAACTGAAAGAGGAACTTTTAAAGTATTCTCAAGAAGGCTACAAAGTGATCTGCGACAACTCTCCTTGTTCTCAACGACTGAAAGAGCAGTTGGAACCAGAGTTTAGCATTGAAGATGCAGTCGTCTATTTTGCGAGTAAACTTAACTCTTTGAGCTTAACCAAAAGGTCAGAAAAGAGTTACGCCTTTTCAGTCTGTAGTTTAAATAAGAGTGGTAAAAGTGAAGCTTTGTCTAAAATAGCAAATGCATGTTTAGATGACGTTTGCAATTCAGATATTGCTTGCTGTGGTTTTGCTGGAGATAGAGGTTTTAGTCATCCAGAACTAAATGAATCAGCGTTAGAAACTTTGAAGCCACTACTACAAAAAGAAAAAATAAAGTCCGGCTACTCGAGTAGCCGAACTTGTGAGATAGGTCTAAGTAAAAATAGCGGAGTTGAGTTTAATTCAATTCTCGCACTATTGGACGATTGCTCTAAATAATTGCTTTCTTAGCAAAGTTATATTTGTCGATTTCTATATTTGCCGTCTGCATTATACCGAGCAGAAGATTACAAAGTGGTGTCTTCTTTTCAACAATCCTATGTTGACCACGTTTGATGCTTGTTCCACCTTTACCCGCAAGTAGTATCGGTAGGTCAATAGGAGAATGCTTGTTGCCATCTCGCAATCCAGAGCCATACATGACTAGAGAATTATCGAGAAGAGTTTTATCTCCTTCACGGATATTTTTCATCTTGTGGATCATGGCTGCATATGTAGAAATGATATAGCGATTTATTTTCCAATACATTTCGAGTTTGTCTTTATTGTTAGTATGGTGAGAAATTTCGTGGAAACCTCCTTCGACACCATCAATAAAGCTAAAGTTTTTGCCTGAAACTGCGTTGCCGTACATAAATGTTGCGACGTTTGTCCTATTCATTTGAAAGCCAAGAACGATCAGGTCGAGCATGAGTTGAATATGGTCTTGGACTTTTTCAGGAAGTCCGGCACCTGGTCTTTTATCTATTGGTACTTTCTTGGTATTTGCATGAGAATTCTGTAGAGAAGATTGAATCCTTTTCTCGAGGGATCTCACTGATGTAAAGAATGAATCTAAGCGAACTTTATCTTCTGTACCAACGTACTTGAGTAATACTTTGCGGTCATATTGGACTTGATCAAGCACACTCATCATCGATTTACTGAGTGAGTTTCTGTTGAATAGTCGGTCAAATGCAAGTTGAGGGTATATTTCTTTGGGAACAGGAGCCGTCGGTGAGCTCCATGAAATGTGCCCACCATATATAGCCGTATAACCGGTGGCAACAGAGATACCTGTGCTTGTGGCTTGGATGCCTAATTCAATACTTGGTAGTGGCGTTTGATGGCCATATTTTTGAGCTATGATTTGGTCTGCAGTTTTCCCAGCCTTTATATCTTTACCAGTCGTTCGGTTTATATGAACACCCGAAAGGAAATTAGCCGTTTTTGGAAAGTGCCCACCAGGCTGAATGGCACCTTCGTGATAGAAGTTTTTAAAGACGTCTACTTCAGAAGCAACTTTCGAAAGTGGAGCCAAAATTGGAGAGAGCTCTAGTTCATTATTTTTAGTCGTTGGGTCCCAATGATGAGGGTTTACGCCATTTGGAGAAAATAAGAAAGCGACTCTTGGCTGTTTTTTATTTTGCTTCTTTTGCTCAGCAGTAACTTCTAGCCAAGGCAGTGACATGCTTAGACCACTAGCACCTTTAAGAATTGTTCTTCGATTCAGTTTCATAGTTTCTCCTAAACGATTACCCCGGTAGAGTCACCGAACTTATTTGATTCTATACCAGACTCTTGCATCATACCAAGAAGTAAGTTGCACATAGGCGTATCTTTCTTAAATACTCGGTGTTGGCCTCTTGTTATTCCACGGCCAGCTCCGCCAGCAATAAGTGTTGGAAGGTTTATAGGCTCATGTTTATTACCATCGCGTAGACCAGAGCCAATCATGACTAGGGAGTTATCCAGTAGTGTTTGATCGCCTTGCTTGATACTCTTCATTTTGCGTAGGAAATTATTAAATAGCACCATGTGGAAAACGTTGATCTTGCCATACATTTTAAGTTTTTCTTTATTGTTAGCATGGTGAGAAAGTTGGTGAAAACCACCTTCAACGCCGTCTAAAAATGAGAAGTTCTTTCCAGAAACGGAGTTTCCGAACATAAATGTTGCGACATGTGTTCTGTTCATCTGAAATGCTAAGATCATTAAGTCTAGCATGAGAGTCATATGTTCTTGTAAACTTTTCGGAAGTCCGCCATCTGGTCTTTTATGTTTCTGCGGATCAAGTTCTGGAGCTTTAACGTTCTTGATAGATCTCTGAATTCTTTTTTCGAGAGCTCTAACCGAAGTATAAAACTCATCCATTCGAACTTTGTCTTCAGTACCAAGGGAATCATTTAATCTTTTGACGTCGTCTTTAACTGCATCGAGAACACTGGCTAGCTTTGTATTTAAGTTGTTTTTGCTAAACAGGCGATCAAAAGCAAGCTGAGGGTATATCTCTTTAGGGACAGGAGTCGTCGAGTCACTCCATGAAATATGCCCGCCATATACTTGAGTGAAGCCAACATTTGTATCGACACCAGTACGAGTTGCTTCTATTCCGAGTTCTATACTTGGTAGAGGGCTATTATTTCCCACTCTTTGGGCAATGATTTGATCGCACGATTTACCGCTACGAATATTCTTTCCAGAAGTCTTATGAACCAGCTCACCAGAAAGGTAATTAGCAGTTTTGGCGTAGTGACCATCGCCATGTTTAGCCTGTTTATGTCCTAGGTGAGTAAGGACATCAAATTCATTCTTCATAGCTTCCAGAGGCTTGAGGATCTCAGACAACTTATAGTTTTTGCCTTCACCTTCAGGAGTCCACATTTTAGGGTTTACGCCATTCGGCATAAATAGAAATGCAGTATTGATTGGAGCTTTTGTTTGTTTCTTAGCTTCTGCAGTAGCTTCTAGCCAAGGCATGGAAAGGCTAACACCACCAATGCCTTGAAGAACAGTTCTTCTTGTTAGATTTAACTTAGCCATGGTCTATTTACTCGCCTGTGTATGACCACGTCTAAACTGAAAGACTTTACTGTGGACTATGACTTTGACTAAAGCAGAAAATTTATAATTATCTTTCTTCATTGCATTGACTGCTTTCGCTATAGTACAGCGATCAAAGAACTCTAGGCTCCGTCCAAGTGAGTAACCAAGAGCTTTGGATGCAAGGTTTTCGAGAAATAGATCTTGCTTGCTCAGTAAGTGCTTTTTCAAACCTTGAGGACCGTTGACGATATTGCCATTTTTTAATTCACCAGTTGCATCGATAGCATGGCCACCAGACTTAGTTCTGAAGCGTCCAAGTGGATCAAACATTTCTAGAGGAAAGCCCATTGGGTCTAGTCTGCTATGACAAGAGTAGCAGTTTGGGTCTTCACGGTGTTTTTCAAATCTTTGCTTGACAGTTAGGCCATCGGCTACAGAGTCATCTTCTGGCAACTCCTCAACATCAGATGGCGGTGGCGGTGTTGGCGTTCCGAGTAGAGAAGAGATGACCCAGTTACCTCTTAAAACAGGACTAGTTCTTAAAGGATAAGAAGTCATGGCTAAAACAGCAGGGCTGGTTATAACTCCACCACGTTTTTTATCTTTTATATCGACTTTGCGGAAATGATCGCCTTTGATTCCTTTAAGACCATAGAGTTTTGAGATTTTTTCATTTACAAAAACGTAGTTATTGTCGATGACCTCAAGAATACTTTTATCATTTCGAATGATGTAATTTAAAGTTTCGACACATTCTTTAAACATGTCATGTGCTAGTTCATGAGAGAATTCAGGGAAACGCTTTTTATCTAGATCGACAGTTTCTTTTATTTCTTTGAACTTTAACCACTGGGAAGAAAAGTCTTCTGCTAAAGCTATTGCTTTTGGGTCTTTAAGCATACGGTCAATTTGTTGATTTAGAACTTCAGCCTTTTTAAGTTCTCCATTATCCGCTAGCTTAAGTAATTCTTTATCTGGCATGCTAGACCAGAGGAAGTATGAAAGGCGAACTGCTAGTTCATGAGATGAAATCTTGTAGCTTTCTTTGCCATCGATTTGTTTCTCTATTCTAAAAATGAATGATGGCGAACAGAAGATTCGGATAGTGACTAATCTTGCTGCAGCTTGTATACCTTTCAGATCTTTTTCTTTGTGGAAGAGTTGGACCATTTTAGCAATTTCATCTTTTGTCGCAGGTCTTCTGAAAGCTTTTGTCGCAAGCTCTGAAATATTTTTGTGAAGAAGTTTATCTAACTCCTTTTTATCAGAAACTCTTTTATTGGCGAACCAGTTGAGAGTCCCTTGTTGCTTTTTGTTTAAAAACTCTTTTGGATTCTTTAGAGCTTTTTTGCGTTTTTCTGCGTCAAGCTTTTTAAATGCCTTGCTGATAAATCTATTGTAGTCTCTCTCAACATGGCCATCTGTAAGACCTCTTTCTTTACTGATGAGAGGCAAGCGGATACGGTCAGCTTCACTCAAACAGAGAAGTAGTTCTTCGTTTGATACCTTAAAAATATGATTCCGAACGTTCTGAATATACTTTCTGTAGAGAGCTTTTGGTTCAGGAGTCGTATGTTCGTTTATATAGCGAGACTTTTTATAGCCTTCTAAAAATTGCTTGCCGGCAGCTTCAACTTCTTTTTTAGAACTATCTTTTGTGAGGGCATACCATTTTGCCAGATATTTTTTCTCAACTTCATTTTTAGATTTTCTATCGGCTAGGTTAATAATCATATGTTTGATGAAGATGGGATTCATGTTTTTGGCTTTTGCATAAGACCAAATGGATTTGTCATCGACAGCATTTTTGAGTTCTAGGTCACGGGCCGCATACATATAGTCACGTAAGTAAGCTTCAACTTGAAACTGCGGAGGGTATATAGAGTTGCGAATCTCGTTATACTCACGATTAAGTTTTACGAGCATCTGTGGATTGTTGCGAAGAGGAACTTCTTCCTTGAATGCTCTAAAGCCGTCTACATAAGTAAACTCGATGTGTTTACTTAGTTTGACTGCTTCTTGAACATACTTCTCAAACATGAGTGGGGAGAATGTTAGAACTTCAGCGTTGTTATCAAAGCCTTCACCACCACCACCTTCAGATGGAAACTCTTTTCCAAGTTCTAGATCGATGCCGAATATATCTCGGATAGTGTTGTTGTACTCTTTCTTAGTAAGTCTTCTAAGGGGAGCAGGGCCAGGATCTGTGAATTCTATTTTTTCGGCTTCATCGAAGACTTTAGTCAGTTTTGAAAGGAAGTATTTCTTCTCATCTGGAGACATCTGCGGATCATCTTCAGGAGGCATCTCGCCTTCTTCGACTTGCATGATCGCGTCTTTCCAAACTTCATGATTTTCATAGATGTGCTCTATGCCTTCATAACCTTTGAAGTTCACACCGCCTTTAGTCTTTTTGCCACCATGACAGTCGAGACAATACTTTCCGACGATTTTCTTAAATTCCTCATCTGCTTGAGCTGACGAAATTATTAAAACAAATAAGATAAAATATCTGCACATAAACTACACATTCTCCACAAGTAAACCAATTTCCCTGAACTAATATATGATAATGGTCAGGTCACACACAAATTATTACACCAATAAATACACGACTTAATGATCTGAGGCTCAGCTTAAAACTCTCACAGAATTTTAAGAAAAGTATTGAAATTTATTTTCTCACTGGTAGTTCGGAGTGTTAATTAATTATATATAATGTTTCGATATCGGAGTTTGCATGATTAAAAATGAAGAAATAATCTTTCCAGTTGAGTGGCAATACAGGATAATTTGTGATGCCAAGGTCGATGTTAGTGACGGATTAATTCAAGTCTTAAAATCTTTTGGCGTCGATAAGCTTCCTAAAGCAGCGAATACTTCAAAAGGCGGTAAGTACCAGTCTTATGCTGTTAAGGTTTTATTTCACGACAAACAAACCATGAACCTTATGGCTGTAGAGCTTGGTAAGGTAAATGGCGTAAAAATGGTTCTTTAAATTTATGGTTAATTTTCCTTGGGGGCATGTACACTTTGTCGGAATAGGCGGTGCTGGTATGGCGCCTCTTGCTTCTTTGTTATTGCAAAAAGGTGTGAATGTTACAGGTTCTGACCTAGAAGGTAGTCAAAACACTCAGCTTCTTCAAAAAGCTGGTGCCGAGATATCTATCGGTCATAGTGGCTATATCCCAGGGAAGCCGGACTTGCTCGTCTACTCGGCTGCAGTCAAAGCAAAAAATGAAGATCGAGTACGAGCTGAAGAGTTATCTATACCTCAGATGAAAAGAGGTGATTTTTTAGGTGAAGTAGCTTCGCACTATGAGAATGTTATCGCAGTAGCGGGCTCTCATGGTAAAACGACTGTTACAACTATGTTGGCTCATGTTTTCAGGCTTTGTGGTGTACTTCCGGATTTTGTGATCGGTGGAAAACCAATGGGTGGTTTGCCTTTTGCATCCGCCGGTTCTGGTAAGTACTTTATAACCGAAGCGGATGAAAGCGACCTTTCTCTGACGGCTTTGAATCCCACTGTCTCAGTCGTGATAAATGTAGAAGATGACCATAGCTGGAATGTTGGCGGTAGGGAGACACTTTTCAAAGGTTTCCAGAAATTTTCAAATGCCGCGGAGAGTTTAGTTTATGGTTCAGGTGAATTTTCGGATAAGCTATTTGCAGATCACAAAAACTTTCATCGACTTATTTATGGCGAAGATGAAGCTCAAGTACCTCAAGCAGGCGTTCACAATCGCTTTAACGCTGCAGTCGCATTAAAGGTCTCAGAACTTTGTGGTTTGCCTAAAGAGCGAGTTGTTGAGGCTTTAAAAAACTTTCAAGGTGTTAGCCGTCGTTGCACAATTCACGCGGAAGGCGGAAACCATATAATCATCGAAGACTACGCTCACCATCCAACAGAGCTTAGAGAGTTTGTTAAAACTTTAAATGAAGAATACGCAGATTTTCAAAAAGTTATTATTTTTCAACCGCATCGTTATGAACGTGTAGAAGCTTACAGTGATGAGTTTACGAATATTTTAAAAACCTGTGATCATGTTTTTATAACTCCACCTTTTACTGCTTGGAATCATGAGAAGTGTCACGCGACCAAAGATATAGCAGAACGCTGCAATGGAAAGTACTTCAATACAAATGATTGGGAAGCTATAGCTGCTGATGTAGTGAATGATTGTCCACCTTTTGAGAAAATGATTTATGCTATTGTCGGAGCAGCAACAGTTAATCAAGTCATACCTTATCTTCGAAATATAGTGCGAATGCATGAGATAATGACACTTAATCCTTATATGGAACTTCATACAGACTTGAGCTGGAGTGAATTAACAACACTCTCAATTGGCAGTCATAACCCTTTGGTTGCATTGCCTTCTTCAGATGAAGAGTTGTCGAGTTTATTGGCTTATCTAAATAAGCACAGAATACATGCCCTTCCTCTTGGCTGTGGCAGCAATATGGTAGGCGGAGATGAGGCCTACGACGGTGTAATCATTCGTCTGCGCAATGAAGAGTTTAACGATATCACCATCAGTGGAACAGATGTTATATCTGGCGCTGGAGTTCGTCTATCAAAGTTTGTAAATAAAGTTGCAGAAGCTGAGTTGGGAGGACCTGAAGCTTTAGTGGCTATTCCAGGTTCGGTAGGTGGCGCCATTCGTATGAATGCGGGTGCTCAAGGAGTCGAGATTTCAGAATTTGTGACTTTGGTAAAAGGAGTTCGCTTGAATGGTCAAGCTTGGAGTGCCAAAGGGGCAGATGTCGAGTGGCACTATAGAGGTTCGAATATTCCGATAGATGTGATCATCACTCAAGTTTTATTTTCCTTTGAAACAGCATCTAAGCCCGAAGCTTTGAGTAAAATTAGCGAAACTAGAGATTTCCGTAAGAAAACACAACCAGGTGGCAAAAATCCGGGTTGTGCATTTAGGAATCCTGATGGGGACTCCGCTGGTCGTTTGATAGATAAGTTTGGTATGAAGAACTTGTCATCAGGAGATTGTTCTGTTAGCGATATACATGCTAATTTTGTTGTGAATAAAGGTAATGGAACAGAAGCGGATTTTGCGAATATTTTAGAAACTGTTCAAAAAGAAGTATTCAATAGATCTGGAATTATTTTAAGAAATGAAGTCGTCTTTTCGACTAAAAGAGAAATAAATGCCGTTATGCCGTTAAATATAGTCGTTTTAAAAGGTGGAGTCTCTTCTGAAAGAGAGATCTCGATTACTTCCGGTGAAGCTGTTGCAGAAGCACTCCGCGGCGGTGGCCATAATGTTACCGAAATAGATGTTATAGATAAAAGCCTTCCAGCTTTTCCAGAAAATGTAGATGTTGTTTTTCCTGTCCTGCACGGTGTTTTTGGTGAAGATGGTCAAGTGCAAGCTTTACTCGACGCAGCTGGTTATAAGTATGTTGGTGCTGGCGTCGAAGCTAGTAAAGTAACGATCGATAAGTTTAAAACAGTATCTCTTTTAAAAGAACATGAGATTGAGGTTGCAGAGTCTCAAGTTTTAGAGAGTGTGGATAGTCAGCTCCAGTCAGTCAAGTCTTTCCCTGTTGTGGTTAAGCCAAATAGCCAAGGTTCAACTATTGGTATGACTTTAGTTGAAAAAGAAGAAGACTTACAGGCTGCAATAGATCTAGCTTTTACTGTTGATGAGAAAGTTCTAATAGAAGAGTTTGTCGCCGGCAAAGAAACAACAGTTGGTTTAGTCTTCGGAGAAGCATTGCCAGTTGTTGAGATAATCCCTCCTGAAGGCTTTTTTGATTTTGATGCAAAGTATACCTATTCACGTGGCGAAACGATTTATAATTGCCCTCCAAGTGATATTTCAGAAGAAGTTCAAAAAAGAATGCAGCTTATCGCTAAGAAATGTTTCGAAGTGACAAAAGTTCGTCATTTATCTAGAGTAGATATGATTTATCAGCCGGAAAGTGACAGAATCATTGTGCTAGAAATAAATACAATGCCAGGCTTTACAGCTAGTAGTTTATTGCCCAAGTCAGCTAAGTTCGCCGGTATCTCATTTACTGAACTGTGCTGTAGTTTAGCTCTAGAAGCTTCAAAGTAATCTTTTAGAAAGGTCGATCTCCCGGCGGGTTAAGAGGGGAGAGGAGGGAGGGGAATGCCGGGAGATCGAAATGACAATAGTGACTTTTATTTCATTATCAAGTCATAGTGACAAAAAACATAAAAGTGACACTTTGTTTTTCCTTAATATATGAGAATTCTTCAAAGTTTTTCATTCCATCATGCATAATTCTTTGAATGGTGTATAGTTGCGCCGAAATATACATTTTAAGGATTAAAAAGTTTTTATATGCAAGCCATCAGAAATATTGCCATTATCGCTCACGTTGACCACGGCAAGACTACTCTAGTAGACCAAATTTTAAAGCAAGCTCAAATCTTCAGAGCGAATGAAGAAGTTGAAGACTGCGTACTAGATAGTAACGACATCGAAAGAGAGCGTGGCATTACTATTTTGTCTAAAAACATCAGTATTGTATATAAGAATACTAAGATGAACGTTATCGACACACCAGGTCACAGTGACTTCGGTGGTCAGGTTGAACGTGTTCTTAAGATGGCAGATGGCGTACTATTATTAGTTGATGCAGCTGAAGGCCCTATGCCTCAGACTCGTTTCGTTTTGGATAAAGCCCTACAGTTAGATCTTAAACCTGTTGTTGTTATCAATAAAGTTGATAAAGATGACGCTCGTCCAGATGAAGTACTAGACATGGTTTTCGAACTATTCATGGAACTTGGCGCAACAGACGAACAACTAGACTTCGACGTTCTTTATGGTAGTGGCCGTGATGGCTGGTTGAGTACTGATGCATCTGGTCCAAGGGACTCTATGCTTCCACTTCTTGATGCTATGATTGATCACATCCCAGGTCCTCCTGTAGTTGAAGGTCCTGTTCAGATGCAAGTAACAACTCTAGATCACAGTGACTTTGTTGGTCGTATCGGTATTGGCCGTGTTTTCAGAGGTACACTTTCAGTTAAGAACCCTATTAAGGTTATTAAGAGAGACGGAACTATTCAAACTAAGCAAATTAAGCAATTATTTGTTTTTGAAGGTCTTGGTCGTAAAGAAGTTGAAAGCGTTCAGTGCGGTGACCTTTGTGCTGTTGTTGGTGTTCCTGACATAGACATCGGCGATACAGTTGCATGTGGTAATGAGCCAGAAGCTCTACCAGCTATTGCTCTTGATGAACCAACAATTTCAATGATGTTCAGAGTAAATAACTCTCCACTTTTCGGTCAGGAAGGTGAATTTGTTAACAGTCGTCAAATCGCTGAAAGACTTCATAAAGAAGCTGAAAGAGATGTAGCACTTCAAGTAAGAGAAGTTGATGGCGATGCATTTGAAGTTGCAGGTCGTGGTGTTCTTCACCTATCTATTCTTATCGAAAATATGCGTCGTGAAGGTTACGAACTAAGTGTTTCACAGCCTCACGTTATATTTAAACAAGTTGAAGGCGTTAGATGCGAGCCTCTAGAAGATCTGACAGTAGAAGTGCCAGATGAGTCTGCAGGTAAAGTAATTGAGCTTGTTGGTTCACGCCGTGGTGAAATGGTTAACATGGAAGCACGTGGTAGTAGACAGCTTCTTAAGTTTAACATCCCTACAAGAGGTATGATTGGTCTTCGTAGTCGTCTTATGACTGCAACTGCAGGTGAAGCAATCGTAGCTCACACTTTCTCAGAGTATGTTCCTATGAAAGGCGACTTTCCACACCGTAGAAATGGTGTTTTGATCAGTATGGCTCAAGGTAAAGCACAAGCATACGCAATCGATGCACTTCAGCAGCGTGGCGTTTTCTTTGTTGATCCAAATGCAGATGTTTACGAAGGTATGATCCTTGGTGAAAATGCTAAAGAAGGTGACCTTATGGTTAACGTTCTTAAAGGCAAACAGCTTACAAATGTACGTTCTTCTGGTACAGATAAAGCAATGAAAATTGCTCCTGCTAAGAAGATGTCTCTTGAAGGTACTCTTGAGTACATCGCTGACGATGAACTTGTTGAAGTAACTCCTAAAAGCATCCGTCTACGTAAAAAGCTTCTTAAAGAAACTGATCGTAAGCGCGCGAAGAAGTAGGAATATAAAATGATTTTTGACTCGATTGAGAATTTAGAAAAATACCGAGGTTTTCATTCAGGTCTAGATAAGGCCTTTGATTTCATGATGCAAAATGACTTGTCCACTTTGGAACAAGGAATGCATGAGATCGAAGGCCGAGATATTTTTGTTATTTCTGCGTTGGCAGAAGGTAAAGCTGTAGCTGACGGTAAGTTAGAAGCTCACAAGAACTATATCGATATACAAATTTGTCTTTCAGGTGTTGATCAAATTGGTTGGCGCCCAGTAAACGAATGCAAAGAAATAGACACTCCATACGATGCTGATAGAGACATAATGTTCTTTAAAGAGCGTCCAGATACATTGTTAAATGTCAGGAATGGTTTATTTGCAGTTTTCTTTCCAGAAGATGCCCATGCACCAGAAGTAGGTGAGGGGCAACTTCACAAGATTATTTTCAAAGTTAAGGCTTAGTCTGGTCGGAAGCAACTTGTCCTTCTAGACAAAGTCTGACTGCTTTACAGAGTTCATCACCGACAATAGGCTTCATTAGGAAATCTGTAATCCCCAATTGTAGTGCCGCCTCTCTAGTAATGTTGTTACTATAGCCAGTTGCTAATATGATTGGAACTTCAGCATTTACTTTTCTTATCTCTATTGCGAGTTTATCACCAGTCATATTTGGCATCATATAATCTGAAAGGATCAAATCAAAGCCATTTGGTTTAGCTGTAAAGTGCTCTAAAGCTTCTGTACTGTCTTTAAATAAAGTAGTTTCATATCCTTGTAGGTTTAGAGTTTCTTTAACCAGCTCACCGACCATTGGTTCATCATCGACAATTAATATTCTCTCTTTTCCGAAGTAGGATACGCTTTGCCCAGCTTCAGTCTTCTCCATTGCTTTTTCACAGGAAGGAAGAAGTATATGGAAAGTCGTACCTTTGCCAATTGTAGATTCTACGCTGATGTTTCCACTATGCTGATTGATGATGCCGTGGACTACGGCGAGTCCCATGCCAGTACCTTTACCGATCTCTTTAGTCGTAAAGTAGGGCTCAAAAATTCTTTTTTGTACAGACTCATCCATTCCCATCCCAGTATCTTGGATTGAGATGTGTACGTAGTCGCCATCTAGTTCAGGTGGAATAGCAAAAGTACAAGCATCGCGATTGAATCGCGTCATGGATAAAGTGAGTGTACCACCATCAGGCATAGCTTGGTTTGCATTTACACACAGGTTCATTATAACTTGGTGCATCTGTGTTTGGTCACCGCGGACAAATGGAGTCTCAGGGTCAATGTTTGAAGTGAACTCGACATTTGAAGGAAGAGTAGACTTGATCATTTTGATCACTTCTTTAGCAATAACAGTGATACTTATGTCTGTATGTTGTATCTCAGTTTGTCTACTAAAGTTTAGAATTTGTTTAACTAAGTCCTTAGCTCGTGTCCCAGCTTTGGTGACTTCGTTTAAGTGATTTATCTGTTTTGCTTCTTTTGGTAAAGTGTTTTTTGCTAAGTCTGTATAACCTAGTATAACAGCCAACATGTTGTTGAAGTCATGGGCTATACCTCCAGCAAGAGTACCAATGACTTCCATTTTTTGAGATTGGACAAGCTGCTCTTCAAGCTTCTTTTTCTCTATTTCAGCATGCTTTAAGTTTGAAAAGTCGAGGTTTATACCTAGTACGCACTTTTCATGATGAAAGATAAACGGAAGTCTGGTGCAAAGTAGCCAATGATCAATTCCGTCCGAGTCAGTGAAAGGCATCTCAAATGAGTGTTTACTCTGTTGTTCGCTTAGTGCCTTTTGAGAATCTTTAATTAAGTTCCTAAGGATTAAAGAGCGAACAGGGTCACCTTCAAAATCAGTTGTGGATTTTCCAATTATTTGCTCCGAAGTGAGGGCAAGATAATCGGTGAATTTATTATTTGTTAGTAGAAACTTACTATCTGCATTCATTACAAAAATCTGAGCAGGGTTTTCGTCGATTATCTTTTTAAGGAATGTTTTACTTTCTTCAAGAGCTTCTTCCGAAGCACGAGCTCTTTTCTTATGTAAACTAGAAGTAAGAGCAAGTTTAACACGAGCGAGTAGCTCATAGATTCTTAAAGGTTTTGCCGCATAGTCATTGCCGCCAGCTTCAAAGCACTTTGAAATAGTGTCTGCATCATCACGCGCGGTAACAAATATAACAGGAATGTCAGCAGTTTGAGGGTTTTCTCTCATTTTCATACTGACTTCAAAACCACTCATGCCTGGCATCATTACATCTAACATAACAAGGTCAGGAGTATTGTCTTCAAGGTACTTCAGGGCATCGAGGCCATTATTGGCACTTGTTGTGTCAAAGCCCTTCTGATTGAGTAATGCCTCCATTAACTTAATACTAAGAGGCTGGTCATCGACGATGAGTATTTTTGATCCAGCTAAGTCTATGTTGTCTTTTGTCATATATTTCCTCTGGTCAGAGGTTTCCCACTCTTAAATGATTTGTTTACCGAGTATATATAAAATCATAGATCTTGGCAATCTTTGCAAAGTTTCTCATTGTTAATGGAAGTTTTTTCCATGTTAACTGGAAAATATTGCCTTAAAAATACTCGTCCTTGCTCCTCTCAAGCACAATTTATCGGCTGGCATGGTGGTTGCTTTAACCATTAACAAATAAAAATTAGATAAAGTTTAGGAGGAGCAATGAATATCGCAGCAGTAGCAGGAGCTGAAGCTACACAACAGGTTAGCTCAACAGATAATGTTTTTGGTGATCAGTTCATCGGTAAGGATGGTTTTCTTAAGTTGCTAATTACTCAGATGCAGAATCAAGATCCACTTGAGCCTATGTCAAATGAAGACTTTGCAGCGCAGCTAGCTCAATTTAGTTCACTTGAACAGATGCAGAATCTAAATGAAAACTTCACAGATCTTATGGATCTAAATAAAGTAAGTACAACTGCATCTCTTATTGGTAAAAACGTTGTTTATCAGGATGGCGAAACAGGTCAGAGTGTTACAGGCAATATTGATAGAGTCATTATTAAGTCAGATGGAACTTACTTTAAAATTGACGGCAAAGAAATCTCTTCAGATCAAATTAAAGAAATTGCCCAACAAGCAACCCAGCCAACAGCTCAACCAAATGTATAAAATCAAAAAAGTTATTTAAGGAGAAATACTATGATTACGAACGCAATGTCAGCAGCAGTAGGCGGAATGAATGCACAAGCAACCCGATTCCTCCACATTGGTAATAATATAGCTAACTCGAGTACTACAGGTTATAAATCTGGTGATGCAGTATTTGCTGAAACCTTGGCTTTGGTAAGTGGTAAGGCTCCGAATGGTGCAAGACTTCAACCAGGAGCAGGTGTTGCTGTTATGGGGACAGTTTCAGATTTCTCTACAGGCCAACTTTTAGATGATACGAATCCATTTCACTTAGCAATCCAAGGTGATGGATTCCTTTCAGTAACAGTAGGTCAACAAGACTATGTAAGTCGTGCCGGCGATTTTTCACTTGTTCCAAACCCAGATGGGACGGCTGGTGAATTTGTGATGATGAGACCAAATGGAGCTCAGTTACAAGGAACAACGACTTTAGGTGGCGCTCTTGTTTCTGGAGATGGTGGTAGAGTTGTATTTGAATCTGCACCAGCGTCAGTGGAAATAGATGTTGATGGCACGATTACGGCTACAGATGTAGCTGGAGCGCCAGTTGTTATTCAAAACCCATTTGTAGGACTTCGAAATTTTGTTAATCCAGATGCACTAAAGAAAGAAGCAGCACAAATGTATACGACAACAACAGAAGCATCCCCTATTTCTGCAACGTATACAGAACCAGGTACTGCAGGTACTGGTTTTTTACGTCAAAGTGCATTAGAACAATCAAATGTTGACTTAACAAATGAGTTTACAAAGATGATTGTTTCACAAAGAAACTTCCAAGCAAATGCAAAGACAATTACAACAGCAGATGAAATGTTAAATACTGCGATCAATGTTAAGCGTTAATAATTAATAGTTAAGAAAAGGCGAGCCATTTATGGCTCGCCTTTTTTTTGTAAAAACCTCAAGAAATTTAACACTATCTATTTAGCAGGCATAGAGAATGCGATGAATGACTTAAAAGAAAATTTATAAACTCCATCGGAGAGGAAAATGGATATAGCAACAGTAGCTGGGATAGTCCTTGGGCTATTATTGATTGTCGGACCAATTTTTGTAAGTGCAGCGGGTATCGGAGCTTTCATTGACATACCTTCATTTATGATTGTTGTTGGCGGTATGTTTGCAGCTCTTATGATTACCTACCCAATGAGAACAGTTAAATCTATAGTCCCAGTAACGATGAAGATCTTTTTTGGGGCGACTCCAGATTTTGTACCACTCTATAAGTCGATAACAGAAATGGCCGCAGTAGCTCGTCGTGATGGAATACTTGCTCTCGAAGAAAAAATTGCTAATCTTGAAAATGACTTTTTAAAAAGAGGTTTGCAGATGATGGTCGACGGTAACCCACCAGAAGTTATCTCAGCAATTTTATCTAAAGATATCTCAAACATGGAAGATCGTCATTTGGTTGGTAACTCTTTGTATAAGAATATGGGTGGCTATGCACCGGCTTTCGGTATGGTTGGTACTCTTATTGGTCTGATTCAAATGCTACAGGACTTAAGTGACCCAAATGCCCTAGGTTTGGGTATGGCAGTTGCTTTGATTACGACACTTTATGGTGCTTTTTTTGCCAATTTATTTTTTATCCCCATGGCTGGAAAACTGTTAGAAAGAAGTGCGGAAGAATCTCTTGTTAAAAAGATGCTTTTAGAGGGAGTTCTTTCAATTCATGCTGGTGACAGCCCACGAATTGTAGGAGATAAAATGTTGGTTTACATGACACCTGCAGAAAGGGCAGAAGTTTCAGAAGAGGATGCAGGATAAATGGCTAAGAAACAAGATGAAGGTGGAGCACCAGCATATATGGGGTTATTTACCTCACTGATGACTGTGATGTTGGCTTTCTTTATCCTTCTAGTAGCTATGGCAGACAGTCAGGATGCCGGTTTTTATAAAGGTATAGGTTCTGTGCGAAACGCACTTGGTATAACTGGTGGCTATGGCTTGATGAACTTTGCAAAGTATGCAGGAGAGCAGGGTATGCTTGCTAGTGAAGATGGTGAAGGTGAAGAGTTAGGTGAAAATGAGAAACCTACTTTAATGAGTGTTGAGGGAGATCGAGGAGTAGGGACTGTTGATATTGAAGATGTCAAAGAAGTTGATAATGGTCACTATATAAGTGTCTTTATTCCTCACCTTTTTGATCGAGGTTCAGCTGTCATTCGAGGTAGTTCGTCTTTGGCGGACTATTTAAGAAAAATGAGTATCGGTTTTCTTAATGTTAAAGATAGTATAACAATCCGTACTTTTTCAAATGATGCAGATAGCTTTGAAAATAATCAAATTCTTGCTACCAAAAGAGCAAACGCAATAATGAAATTTATGAAAAATAATGGTTTGGGTTATGAACGATTAAGTGCAGTGGGGTATGCCAATGAGCGGTACTTTGATTTTACGGAAGTACAAAGCCAAATACGTCAACACGGGCAAGCCAATTACTTTTTTATTTATAGAAAAACTACTAAATAAGTGAGGTGTCACTATGGCAGATGAAGAGAAAAAAGATGGTGAAGGCGAAGAGATAGTCGTCAAGAAAAGCGGTAATTCACATATTATGATTATGATGGTTTTGTGTATCGCAGTCATTTTATTAACACCGTTTGCGGTCATATACACACTTCGAATATTTGATGGCGCTGAGCAAGAAAAGATTAGTGACGTTGAACCAGAGGATTATCAGGAAGTGACACTTGATGAGATAAGCGTGAATATTTCTCGTTCTAGTGGCCAACACATAGTATTAGTTGAGTTGACCTTACATTTAACTAAAGGTCCAAAGATGAAAGCACTTTTTGAGGATCCTGCCGATGGTGTTAAAAGCCTGAAAAAAGTTTTTCAGGCAAATATAATAGATATACTTAGAACGAAGGTTATGGAAGATTTAGAAGGTAGTGCTTCGGTTAAGAAAAAATTAGAGAAAGACATAATGCTCACTTTAAATAGCGTGAAAAATGAACTTGCACCGGAAATTCAGGGACAGGTTATGAGAGTTTTCTTCTCAAGATATATTTTACAATAAGGTAAACTACTCATGGCTAATATTCTATCACAGGACGAAATCGATGACCTTCTCGGTGCAATGGAGCGCGGGGAACTTACTGACGATGAGTCAGAGGAACAACAGCGTAAACGAATTGAAAGCTTCAACTTTAGAAGACCAACGCTCATAGCAGGTGATAGACTTCGTGGTTTTAATGCCATGCATGATCAGTTGATAAGAAAAGTTCAGGGTAGTTTAACGCTTCTTATGAGAACGAACTTGGATGTGAATATTGCGTCAACAGATCAGATTATTTATCAAGAATTTGTCAAGTCAATGGACTCGGTCACACTAATTCGTATGTTTACGATGGAACCATTACCAGGCTCTGCAATAATGGAAATAAAGCTTCCTCTTGCTTATGGGGTAGTAGATATGCTACTTGGTGGTCAAGGCGGTGTTGAAACGGAAGTGCGGAGAATGACTGAAATAGAAAATGCCATACTTGAACCATTTTTATCAGCACTTGAAGAACAGCTTGCTTCTGTATGGCGAGAGGTTGTGGATATAAACTTTAAAGTTATGAGAACCGAAACTGATCCTGAAATGGTTCAAACTGCTCCTTCGGAAGCACCAATGGTTGTTGTAACCATGGTCATAAAAGTTGGTCAGGCAAATGGTATTATCTCCATAGCTTATCCTTTACCCATGGTTCAGCAGCTACTAAATAAGTTAGATAGTAAGAATTGGGAAAGTGATAACTACTACGGAAAGCTAGAAGAAAAAAACTATAGATTGGATCTTATGACAGCAGTCAGTCAGCTAGAATTACCAGTCAGAGTCGATTTAGGAACGGTAGAAGTGACTTCTAGCGAATTTAGTAGTTTGA
>JAJPOQ010000169.1 GCA_021232515.1 Lentisphaeraceae bacterium | reverse complement strand
TCCATTAAATAGCCTGAGCCATTTGTAAAGACAAGGTAAAGGTAATCGTGAACGCCAACTGCATGTTCATTCACAGATGCAGTGAATGATTCATAGTTGCGCCAGCTATTTGTCGAATTAACTCTAACTGTTCCAATCAATGTACCAGTCACACTGCCAAGACGTAGCTCTATATCACCACCGCTACTATTTGAAGAAGCAAAGAACTCTACACTTTTTGCACCGGTACCGAAGTCAAAATCTTCATAACGCACCCACTCACCGCTAGTGATATTGCTGAGTTTGCCGTTCGAAGAAGCGACACCGTTGTGAGCATTTATAGCTTCAGCTTCTGTTAATACATTCAGATCTCTGCCTGCACTAGAGTTTGAACTTGATTTTACCTTGAATGAAATCGTTTTATTTAAACGTTCACCAGTCGAAGTCTCAGCAACAGCCTTTAAGATGTAGTCTCCTCCAGCTAGAGCAGCGAGAACTGTATCCGGCTGAGAAGCCTTACCCCATTCAAATGGCGCTTTACTCTCTCTACGAACTAGAGCTCCATTTAAGTATAATTTCACATTTTCAGAATCTGCGGCTAATACCTTAACGTACAGATCACTTCCTTCAGGTAATACCTCACCACTTTTGGGATAAACAAAGGAAACCTCAACAGGCTCTGGCTGAGGATCTGGTTCTGGATCAACCGAAGGAGCTTCCACAGTGACAACAACTTTATCGCTATCCTCAGCACCCTTATTATCCACAACTTTCAAGGTTACTGTGTGCTTACCTACTCCGAAGTTAGTGTTCAGTGTTTTGCCGCTCCCCAGCTTGCTGCCATCGGCAAACCATGTGTAGCTCACAATCGATCCATCTGAATCATCTGAAGCAGATCCATCGAGCGTCACCGCCTCAGATCCATTGCCATTGCTGTCTATAACTGATATATTTGAACCCGCATTTGCGTCAGGTGCTTGGTTTACAGGTACGGCCGGTCCACCTTTGTAAGGAGGTACATCTTCACGAGCGCGATCATGTGCTGGATTTGTATTTGAAGCTCCCCAGTTTTTACCAAGGTCTGGACCAGCAATTGGCCATGGCTTACTCCCCATGAACGAAGGTTTGCTGTTCAGGTATAACGAGTCTGGGAGTTGAGAGCTTGCTGTAAGTGAACCCCAATAATTCTTTGTTCCTACACGATTCGCACCAACGTACTCGTCGCCGTCAAGTTCCAGAATACCTGTTACGTTACTGATAACAACTTGTGGGCCTGCACCTTTCAAATAGCCAATGCCTTTATTGCCGCCACTTGGGTCAATTGCAACATTGCGGAAGATGAAGTTGTAAGGGCCATTAATACCATGGACAGCATCAAAGTTGATGGCTTTATCAATCACGTTACCTTCAAACAAGTTGTTGTTCGGGTAATTGCCGTGAAGCAAGATGTTACTAACGGTATGGTTGTAAGCAATGACACAGTGGTTTGCACCCTGCTGTAGGACAATTCCATGGCGCAATCTTTCCAACTTGTTGTTAATGACATACGCTCGTGTCGTATTTCGATTCAATTGCATACCATAAGCATGGCCGCCCTTAGGTTTATTCCAGCCATCACTAATGTTATTTCCTTCAATAAATATTCTATAGCAAAGACGTGTTTCGATGGTTTTCTTGTGTGTCTGCTTAAAACGGACATTGCGGATGAAGCCGTTGGTCACACGCTCCATGGTAAAGGTATCTTTCTTATCCTCCACCAATTTCTCGATGCGAAGGTTCTCGATACCAACATTTTTTTGCATCGTCAGTCGTTCAATACGTTGATCAGGCCATGAGGCGAAATCTAAGCCCACGGGCTCGCTTATTTTGATCGAATTACCACTCACAGATTTAACAGTGACGATTTGTCCTCGACCCTCTTTACTCATCTGGTTCCGATAAGTGTTGTTGCGAGATCCGCCATTTGCACCATAAGGGAACTGTGCCAAAGGCAAAATAAAATCGCCTTTTTTGAGTTGGCCAGCGTTGCTACTCTTCAAGCTGGTATCTCCACGTGAGGGCGATGAGCTTAAGTTTATCTTTTCGTCTCTGGAGTCTGAGGAGCGAAAGATGAACTCTGCTTTTCGTTGGTAGAGTTTAGACTTACTTGCCCCTGCTCCTTTTAGACGAATACCAGACTCTGTGATCACCAAAGTCGAAGTGAAATAATACGAGCCTTCTGGGAAATATAGGATACGATTGCCAGCGCTTCTTGTGCTGTTGATAATATCACGAACTTTCGCCGTAGCGTTGATCGACTGGTTTCCGGGAACCAAACCATGCTTTGTCACATCGATCGTGGTCCAACCACCTGGATCGGTCCATTGATCATCAGACCATCCGGCCGGCGCAATTAAATTTTTAGGCATATCTCCATAGTCAATTGCCGATGCTGTAAGAGTGCTCAGTACGAGCATGCTGATGAACAGCGAACGGGAGAGAATTTGATGTAAACACTTCATATGTGTATTCCTTTACTTATATTCGAATGTTTGGTGCGATGCGTTGAATTGCTCTTTTGACATATTCTTAGCCGGTAAAATGTTTAATTTCTTTGATACTCCCTTAGTCTATTTTCTTGATCTTAGTCAATTAGTTGCATGGAGAGATTAAAGGTAACAGTCATTTAAAAGGAAAATTAAATATTTTTCAAATGAATAGAGGATGGCTACGTTTTTTATGCTTAAAAGAATGGTATATGGAATTAGATTTCAGGAAGTTGCCTTTGCTAAGAAGTAACAATCCAGACTAAAGCGTTTATTGGTAAATATGAAAAATTTAAATACATGCCCTTGGGCCAAAGGTGAGCAATACATAGCTTACCATGATCTAGAGTGGGGAAGACCTTGTTATGATGATCAACGCTTATTTGAAAAGATCTGTTTAGAGGGACAACAAGCCGGCTTAAGCTGGATAACTGTCCTTAAGAAGAGAGAGCATTATCGTAAATGCTTCTTTGATTTTGATCCTCAAAAGATCTCTAAGATGTCAGACGAGGAACTAAATCATCTTTTGACAGATAGCGGACTTATACGAAATCGTCTAAAGATCTATGCGATTAGAAAAAATGCCCTAGCGTTTCTTGAGTTCACGCCTAAGGGCTCAAGCTTTAGTGACTTTATCTGGTCTTTTGTTGATCATAAAGTGAAGCTAAACCACTTTGCTTCTATGAAGGAAGTCCCTGCGCAAACTGTCGAATCTCAAGCTATGAGTAAAGCTCTTAAAAAAGCAGGTTTTACTTTTGTCGGCCCGACTATCTGTTATGCCTTTATGCAATCGATGGGTTTAGTAAATGACCATTTACTTAATTGCCCTCTTCACCCTAAAAATCTATAGATAAATTTCGAGCTTTTAGTGATTTTCGTGGACTGTGCTTGTCTTTCTAAACAGTAACTTCGCTTGGAGCTTCATCGTCTAGATATTCCATATAGTGGATGTGTTTGCCATCGACTAGGAAACCCCACTCACCTTCTTTATCCCCAGTATGAACAAGAGACCAAGTGTTGTCTTCAAGAGACTTTACTCGGTGATACTTATCCGCTGTGATAGAGTTAGACTGCAAGGCTTTCATTTCCTGTATACCAGCCAAAGTTTCTTCGACATAACCACCACTTAAGATAGTTGATATACCTGTCCATGGATGATTGTGAAGATGAGCATCGTCATCTGGTTTTAAGAAATGATGAAGGAGTAAACTATTCCTTGAAGAGTATGAACCTTTAGTATTTGGTTTTGGTTCGCTCAACCAAAAACGCACTAGGTATATATCTTCACTGTGGCGACCCAATATCTCTCTATACCAACCTTTCTGAAGTGATTGATACGCTAGATCAATCCAATAAGGTTTATCTTCTTTAGCTGCTTCATTTTTTAGGTATGAAAAATACTGCTCTAGATTCATGAAAGTCCTTTGGGAATAATTGTATAAGGAAATTATAAATAAATTAAAATCTCATTTGCAGGCTAAATTAACGTAAATACCGAAATTAGCCACAATATTTCATGCATAAGAAAAGAAGTAACGAGGTGTATCGATTTATTTGTCTAAATATTTCGTACTTAGAGGATCTTTTTGGAGAGAATAAGCGTGGAACCTCCAGTCAAAGACTGACTGGAGGAGATAGTAAAAATCTAATTATTATTTATTTGGAATGTCATGCAATGTATAAAAAGCTTTCGCAAGGAAACGACCGACTTGCTGACCGAAAGCAGTCTTAGCTAAATCCAGTTGATAAACTCTAGAAGTATTTGTCGTACCTTTTTTGCTGTCAATTACAAAATTCTCGAGCTTCACAGAACAGGTCTTTTTATCTTGACTCCAAGTGACTGATGAAACCTTATCGTATCTCTTGCCTTTAGTTCCAGAACCATAACCCGGACTATCTGTGTAGTACCAAGAACTAAGCTCTATGTCGCCAAAGCTCTCAGTACTCTGTGGAATAGTGAAGTGTATGTCAAAACCTTGTTTTGTAGCTTTCACTGTCTGGATAGCATTTGGTGTAGAGCCATCAAAACTAATCTTCTGCAGGCTATCTTGAGCACCACCACGGCTACCCCAGCCTCTTCCAGTTTGACCAACCCAAAGATTCTTTCCTGCCGGATCAAAAGTTAAGCGCATAACACCAGAAGCAAGCTTTTCCGCGAATGGTATGACGACACCTTGCTCAACACCATTGACCATCTGAGTATCAATGCGGTAAATGCATGACTGGGTCTGGTCGCCCAAGAACATTTGATTCTTAAATGGGCCAAAATTACCAGCTGTATCCCAAGTTGGATTTCCCGGTGAATTCATCACTATGCTATGTGGCAAAAGAACGAGTGGTAATTCGCGTTTGTTCTTGATCGCATCCCACTGTATCTCTTTGCTCTCTGGCGTCATGCCCGGCAAATCGACTAAGCCTGTAGGGTTACCATAGAACTTGCCTTCTCTAACTTTATAGACCTTGGAAGTACCAACGTATTCACCTTGATTTTCGGTATAAACTATTTCTTTTTGAGGAGATAACGCCAGTCCAGCTGGGCTTCTAAAGCCATTCGCAAATGTACTTAAGTTACCTTTCGCATCGACTTTACACATCCAACCTTTAAGGCCGCCACCAGTACCCATGAACTTACCACCGGCTTTATAGTTACCCGGTAAGTTATGATTTAGATTCAATGCATAGAGGTAGCCATCTTCATAAGGAATAGGTCCGTGTAAGTATTCGTGATAGTTGCCATAGAAACGGAAATCTTCAGAAACACTTTGGCGCTCATCGGCCCAGTTATCGCCATCTTTATCAATCAAACGAACTAAGCCCGGCTTTTGACCAATAACAATAGAGTTTTCGGACTCTATAACTAAGCCAAGTGAATCGTAGTGACCTTCAGAAAATAAGTGCCACTCACCCTTTATAACTTTCCAAACTCCAGCTGTACGAGTAGTCACAAATGCAACATCTTGATTGTGAAACGCTATACCTAAAGGTTCAAATAGTTGAGTTCTACCAAAAGTGTCTTTCGGGATAGAACCATTGTGAAGTGTATAGCCGCGCTGCAAGCCAGTCTTTTGAACTTCTTTAGCATCCGCTTTCTGCCAAGTTAGTTTTTGAGCATTCAGATTTTCTTTAGGAATAGTCTTTTCTCCTGCGATAAAAACCTTTCTATAAGCTTCCTTGCGCTTTGCTTGAAATGTAACATCCTTAAAGCTTCCAGCTGGAAGGGTCCATTTGTCACCGACAAGTTTTCCATGACTAACTTTTATATCTTGAAATGCTTTGCTAGGAAAATGAAAGCTCTGAGTAATTTTCAAGTTAAGATTAAAAGTAGCAGAGATACTATTCAAAGAGCTCGGCTTAAAACTTACTTCGACTTCATTGTCTTCGACACGGTAACGAAAATTTGGAGTCTCGCCTTTGATTGTAGTTAAACCAAGGAATTTCGATTTCATATTCTTAACACGTTCAACAAAGTCGCCAGTATTTGCTAAGGCTTTGGTCACAAACTCTTTTGTCGAAGGAGAGTCTTTAAACTCTGTATTTACCAGTTCACCATTTTGTAAATAAGGACTAAAGAATGGAGCATTATCTACTTTCCATACTTTCGCATTTTGGCCAAGAGCGCCACTTTTACCACGACCATCCATCATACCACCAATGCGAACGAATGGGCCATTCCAAACTTTCGTAAGACCTAAAATGCGAGGGTCAAAGCTGTAGTTAACATTTCCAGGTAAGCCGACATAGTAAGTACGAGCAGAACTTCCGCCGATATTTATTCTCTGTATGCGTGGACGATTCTTAACGATAACCGAACCTTTGTCAGCATAGAGTTTATACTCTTCTTTAACCTGTGCCTTCCAAGCTATCTTTGGACCTTGATTTTTCGCTTCATTAAGAGTCAATAAATAAGCGTGTAGCGCATCTATGTCACTGCCTTTTAAGAGCTCATGATTAAAGACTGGCATGATAGGTAGGTACGGTTTTAAATTATCTTTTTTATTCAGCGATAAATTGTAAGTCGGGTCACGTAAAGACTCTGCTAAATAGTCTTTGTCAGCTTTTATCTCAATGATATGCTGTTCTGCACTTTCCATAACTTTGACTTTCTTTGCACTCTTTTGGAAAATTGCATAAAGAGATGGACCTGTTTTAACAATGCTGTCATCTTTTGTCGTATTGTGACACTCTATACAGCCCTTGTTCGTAAATAGGTCTTTACCTAGAGCGACCATCTCAATCATTGGGTTACCGTTTTTGTCTAGAGGACGTCTTTCTTCTGGAGATAACTCTTTAGTCTTTATGCTGCTGAGGTCGATAGGTGTAACTTTCATGTTTCGAATAGCGATAGGACCGTGATCACCTTGGATCATAATAGGACCTGTTGCAGCTTCGTTACTAAATTGAGATGACCTTGTAGGACCAACAGCGTATAAGTTCTCATGTACTAATTGACCGTTTATACGGACTTCTTTAAAGAAAGCCTGAGAGATACGTCTGCCATCTTTATCAAAACGAGGTGCGCGAAAGATGACATCCATGCTTTGCCACTCACCAGGCTTCTTACAGGCATTTACTTTTGGAGCAACTCCAGCGCCCAGTGAAACAGGCCAACGTTGATACAGACCGCCAAGCATATTGTAGTTCAATTTTTCTTTGCCATAGGAGTCGATGATTTGTATTTCATAACGACCCATGAAGTAGATGCCTGCGTTGGATTTCTCGGCTAGCATGAACTCTATATGAAACTCGAGGTCTTTATACTTCTTCTTGGTTGTGATGTTTCGGCAACGACCAGTGCGGCCATTTATAAGAATGCCCTCACCTTCTTTCGTTACTTTTAAGGATTTACCTTTTGCTGTAACATCAGCAATATTTTCCCACTTATCTGGTTTTGAGAACTCATCTCTCAAAGTCCCAGCTAAAACTAAATTGGATAATGAGGTAACAACTAAAGCCGTCACCATTTTCATAAATACTCGATTCTTCATACTATTCCTTAAACTCATTAACACTAGACACCTTGTCTATGTACGTGCAGCTCAAGTTGACTTTCTTTACACCATTGATAAAAAATATGTTATTTAGTTTATCTAATGTAAAAAATGAGACTTCTGAAGCGACCTAAATAATTTGTAAGCTGAGCTTAATTAGACTATGTTTGCTGTACTAAAAAATATAGAATATAAGAATCTATGACCGACCAATTCAATACTAGAAAAACTCTCCTGATGCGAGCTAAAGATCCCGATGATGAGTTGGCTTGGAGTGAATTTTTTGAGTATTACTCAGGTTTTATCTCTATGTTATTATTTAAAATGAAGATTGAATCCCAGTTACATGAAGACCTCAAACAAGAAATACTCTTGAAGATTTGGGGAGCCCTTCAGAGTTATGAAGAAGATCCGGGTAAGGCAAAATTTAGAACTTGGCTAGCAGGAGTTATTCGAAATGCCGCTCTTCACTATTTACGTAGTTACCGCAAACGAGAAAAGCGAGAAGACTCTTTAGCTGCAAGCCACGACCTCTTTACAGATGAAAACTATGCCCCGAGTAAGATTGATGAGCTTATCAATGAAGAATGGGCTCACTATATGGTCAGTCACATCATCAATCACTTAAAACAGTTTTTTTCAGGCAAGGCAATCGAAGTTTTCACCCTAAGTTCAAAAGGCATGAACAGTACTGAGATAAGCAATAAGCTGGATATTCCGACGAATACAGTTTACGTATTAAGGAATAGAGTCAAAGCACGTCTTATGACTGAAATGCAAAGTCTTCGACAAAGCTTGGAGTTTTAAACTTTATGAAAGACTTTTTAGCATTATACGATGAATCAGACAACTATCAGCCTAGTCCTGAAGAGTCGTCACCGATGTGTGAGCAATTAGCCAAAATCGGCAAAGCTTATACAGATGAAGTCGTCATTGCACAGGGCGGCATGAAAAGCATTAGTAAGGTTTTTTGTGCAAGTACACAGCGCTATGTTGCGAAAGCTACTTTAAACAATCCCGAGAAGCTCGAACTTCGAGATGCCTTCATACGAGAAGCTCGATTAACGGCACTTTTAGATCACCCAAATATTATAAAGATCTACGACATAGCTTTGTCTGAGAAGGGAGAGCCTTTTTTTACCATGGAGCTCAAGACGGGTTCTTGTCTTAGCAAATACCTTAAAGAGCCACACAGTAAAAGTGACTTACTTGGAATATTCATAAAGATCTGCGATGCCATCGCTTATGCTCACTCGCGACAGATCTTACACTTAGACTTAAAACCCGAAAATATACAGGTCGGTTCATTTGGTGAAGTTATCGTTTGCGATTGGGGCATTGGCCGCATTTTAACTACAACAAATACAGATGAACAAAGTGATTTACAATTAGATGCTGACATGCTTAATCATTGTACTCTTTATGGCGAAGCAAAAGGTACTCCAGGTTATATGGCTCCAGAGCAATTGACTGGCACGGATAAAAGTGAGCAGACAGATATTTACTCACTGGGCGCTTTGCTCTTCACCCTACTTTCTCCAGAGCGTTTCAAAGGTAAATCCACCCAAGAGGTACTAGCGGAGAAACCTCAGCAATATTCATTAGAGATGCAAGCTGTACCGGAAAGCCTCAAAGCAGTTATTAATAAAGCAATGTCAGTTGATAAGGCAGAGCGCTATGAGTCGGTTGAGGCTTTGCAGAGTGATATACTATTGTATTTAAATGAATATCCTACAGAAGCCCAAGGTGCTGGTTTCCTGACCCAAGCGAACTTCTTTTGGCGACGAAATCGCAGGATATGTCAAACACTTTTTAGCGCCATTCTCATTATTATTATCGGTTTGTTATTCTTCCTAAATCGCTTAAGCCAAAGCGAACAGCAAACTGCACTAGCTCTAAAGAAAAGTCAAGAATATGCCGCTGAACTAGAAAAGACTTTAAGCATAAATAAAGGCATGACTAAGTCTTTGAAAACCTTACCAAAAACGATAGTGGGAAGAATAGTTGCTCAAAATCAGGAATATCGTGATTACCAACTATTGATGACCCCTAAAGTTTCACTTCAACGGTCGAACCAATTCCTCAAAGCAGCATATAAGACAGAGCCTGAAAATATATATGTTATACGAGCTTTAGCAGCGAATCATTTCATCTCAATGAATTTCAAAGAACTAGATACTTTTTACAAGACTCATACAGAGGCCTTGATCTTCTTCAAAGACTTTATTGAGGACCATACTGAAGATGGAAGCATTCAAAATCTCCCGAAGAGCTTCGCAACCTTCAAGAAGATGACCAATTTTTCTAAAAGAATACCTGTCTTAATGGAGTTGGTTGTTTCTCAGCATGCGGACATTTATAGAAGTCATGGCGAGTTTATCAGAGTTATTCACGACCTTATCCGCAACTATTATCCTGAGGTATCTAAGCTTGTTCTAAACATGAAAGGCCAATCTCTTGAGCTTTGGGCACCAAATATACAAAGGCTGACCTCTCCCACAACAAAGCTAAGTCTTTTGCGCTACCTAAAGTTTAAGGATCTCTTTATTGCGAACAATGACATTTCGAGTGCAAATGAGTTTGCTGGGCTAAACCTAAGAAAGCTTCATCTGCAACACACCAAAATTCGCGATCTCAGTCCCCTACTAAAGTTAACGACTCTGGACCATGTAACAGTTTTAGAAGATCAAGTTCCAGAACAGCAACTAGCTGAGTTCTCAAAGCACTTTTCCAAAGAGCTCGTTCAAGTCTATGAAGCGGAGCATGCAAACATCTCTGGTGGAGCAAAGATCTACTATAATCACAAGAGTTATACATCTGGTGGGTTTGTCGCAGGTATGCACCATAACTCTGAAGCAAATATAACTTTTACTCTAAACTCAAAAGAGAACGTTCAAGAAGATATAACACTGCGCTACTCCGCTGGCTTTGGTGATGCGAAAATAGTCATGACGGTAAATGGACAAGATCAAGATATAACCCTCAAGACAACAGGTGACTGGGAACAATGGAAAAGTTTTCAAACCCCTGTTCTTCTCAGCAAGGGTAGCAATAAAATCAATATAAGAATGAAGACTTCTGCCAACCAATGTATAAATCTTGATTCTATCTCACGTAAGATTCAGTAGCGATTTATTACTACTGATGCCTCGAATCATTTATATTGGTTAAGTTCCATCCATTTGAATCAATCCATGGATCTGCAGAGTTATAGGCACTGCCAACTTTAGAATTACTCATAGAAGTCGCGTGCCCATCATGGTAAACAATATTGACTTTATTATTGTGCCGTGGATCGTAGTCATTTTGTGAAAACTGCCAGCCAGCCCAAACATCTCCAGCTCTTCCAAGTTGACTTGGAGCCTCTATCCATGAAGCGTGAAGACCTCTATAGTTTTTGTTGCCATAAATAGCGAATGGTCCATAAGTCCACAAGTCTTTAACGGCATCCTCTGTAAATTCGACGACATCCTGTTGTCTACATTTGTCTATGGATTCAGGGCAAGCTAGTTCATTGGGAATCATCGAAGAAGATGAAACGGCATCCCAACCTGTATATTTCCGGAAAGTCTCATTTTTAGCCCAGCGATCGTTACTTATATTTGCCATTGGTTGATTTGGATTGAACCAGCTATTTTCATCTTGGGCATAAAGTAAATCGGCGACACCAGTATTTTTTAAATTCGTCATACAGACAGCCGACTTAGCGACACTACGCGCATTTTTTAATGATGGCAACAATAAAGACATTAGTATTCCAATGATGGCCACGATAACTAATAATTCGACTAGACTGAACTCATGTTTCTTCATTTGATTCTCGCACTAACAACACAATTATAAAAACAACACACCATATCGTTTTGCTTATTAATGTATCGAAGTGCAAAAACCTTAGCAAATAAAAATAATATTTTTAAAAATAAGTATAACTATCAAGTCCTGTTTTGACTATTTTACATCAGCCGGACATCCATCCGACTGATGTATTTCAGTCTTAGCTTTCAAGACCTTTTAATGTCGAGTTGTCACTATGTCCAAACTTATCTATCTCTAGGCCCATGTAGTTACCCATTTGACATAAAAGGTTAGCCAAATTCTGATTATTTTTCTCGTCATGAGCGACATAAGAACCGTGTTTAAAGTTTCCTCCAGCAACAAGAAGCGGTAAGTTGCGCCAGTTGTGAGAAGAAGCGTTTCCTAGATTTGAAGTGAGCATGATTGCCGTTTTATCAAGCAAGTTGCCATCCCCTTCCTTCGCACCTTTCAATCTTGTTAAGAAGGTGTTGAAGCATTTGAAAAGTTCGAGCTCAATCAAAGCCAGCTCTTTTATTTTCGCTTCATCTTTGCCATGGTGAGAGAGATTATGCCAATTGGTTGCGACACCAGGTATATTTAGTATCTCGCCTGATCCACCAATATTAAATGTTATTGATCTACTTGAGTCTGTCTGAATAGCTAGGGTCAAGATGTGATAGCATAAATCCAACTGAGCTTTTATGTCTAATTTCTCTGGATCTTTTTTGACAACTAAATCGACTTTAGGCTTAGGCTTATTTACCCATCCTTGATTCTGCTGTAGTCGAATCTCGAGGTCTCTGATTGAAGTTAAATATTCTTCCAACTTCTCTTTGTCTTTACCACCAAGTTTTCCATTTAGTTTTGCAGCAGGTTCACTCACTGCATCCAAAATACTTTTCCCACGAATTAACTCTTTCATCTGAGATTTTATAGAGTAACTCGAACCATTCACAAAAAGTTTTTGATACATTTTAAGTGGTGATCTATCGGAAGGAATAGGAACTCCATTCGCCGTCCAAGCTAAAGAGCTACTAGAGGTCCCAGTCGCAAGATAGGGAAATCTTGTTTCTGCACCAATTTTGCGAGCTATGAGTTGGTCTATTGAAATTGTATTTTTGAAACCCGCTAGTCCTGGATGTTTTTGAGACGTCAGTAGAGTCAACATCGAAGTATGACCATCTCGGCCACTCTGTTCCAAGTGAGAAACACCTGAAATGGCGGTAAAGGAATCTCTGTGATCTTTTATTTCTTCTAAATACTTTGAGTTCTTATAGTCTTTGCCTGGAGTTTCAGGGAATAAGTATGGGCAGTGATAACCGAGCCCAGCATTTATTGCTAGGAATCTCCGTGGTGAGACATCTTTATTTTCTGAGCCAAAAGCTGGTGTCATCGCACTGAGAAATGGTAGAGCAATAGTTGCGCCAGAACCTTTAAGGAAAAGGCGTCGATTGAGGTGTTTATTAAATGAAAAATAAGCCATGATAAGATTCCTTTTACTTAGTTAAAAATATTCTTGAATTGATAATTTCACTGAAGATATCGCGAACACGATAATCATTTTTTGCAGTACTTTGGACGATGCGTTCTATTTCTTTACGATCTGAAAATCCCATTTCTCGGCCAGTTGCAAAAGTTAACAGCTTCTTGGTTAAAGCTCGTGCAAGAACAGTTTTTTCTTGAGCAAGGTGATCTCGGAATTCGATAAATGTTTTGAATTGTCTGCCATCGGCAAACTCGCCAGTAGCATCGACGGGAAGTCCATATTTATAACGAATGTATTTACCGTGAACTAGTCCACCTGCTTTTTCACCTTTCCCCATAGTTCTAAAGCTCTCTCTGTATGACCCAACAGGGTTAAATACTTCTAAAGCAAAACCTAGTGGATCTATTTTAGTGTGGCATGAGTTACAGTTTGGTGAGTCTCTATGCTTATCTAAAAGTTCTCTAAGAGTGGATGCGCCTCTAGTATCTGGTTCAACACCTGGGACACCAGCCGGAGGTGGCGGTGGAGTTGTCCCCATAATTCTTTCTAGGACCCAAATCCCTCTTAATACTGGAGATGTATTTGAGCCATTTGCTGAAACTTTCAAAATACTAGCCTGAGTTAGAAAACCACCTCTTATATTGTCTTTGGGGAGTTTAACTTTTCTTATATCTGTGTGATTTACATCTGGGATCTTATAGTGCTCTGCAAGTCGAGCATTTAACATAGCAAAATCAGATTTGACTATATTAGAAACTGAAAGATTTGAGCTGATAAGCTCTCTAAAGAACGCCTGGGTTTCTAGTGGCATAGAGAAACGTAAGTAAGGGTCGTACTCTGGAAATAAGTTTTTATCAGGTCCTGTTTGATCTAGATTTCTTAGGTTTAACCATGCATCGGTGAAGTCTTTGATAAACCTATCGAATTCAGGCTTTGCCATTAAGCGATTTAACTCGCTTTCACGAGCAGAGGGGTCTTGAGAAAGCTTACCTTCCTTTGCTAGCTCTACTAGTCTTTCATCTGGGAAAGTTCGATTGAGAAAGTATGACATCCTAGCTGCTACAGCATTATCACTTAGTCTACCAGGGTTTTCGTCTAAGTATAAAAAGTCTGTAGAAGTGAAAATAGCGATGATAGCAGTCTTTAGTGCGTACTCAACTTTCTCTCCTTGATCTAACTGTGCTTTAAAAAGTTTAATATAAGGAGATATGTCAGGGTTGTCTTTTCGAAAAGCTTTCTTGGCTATTTTATATAAAGTCTTTGATACTGTTTCTACAGAGTCCTTAGACTCTATTCTAAATCCAGGCTTGTACCAAGACTTTTTAAAATGTTTAGGATTGCCAGGAACTTCTATTCTTTTTAATCCATCAAAAATAAGTTTATGGCCTTTAGAAGGAAATTCGTCAATTAATGGGCCTTCCATAGTGACATACTTTATGGCTAAGCCAGGACCTTTATAGGCATCGATAGTTTGATTGTTTTTCTTGCGTTTGTAGCGATCTCGATCATGTATGCCGTAAGGCTCGAGCGTAAGCATATAACCTTTCTTGATAAATGTGGTAAACTCGACGGTCGTTTCTTTTGAAGAAGGAAACGTGAAGTATTTATAAATAGGTTTTTCAGCTCCCGCTGTATGAGAAAGGCCACCTACAGAAAATGTTATAGGCTTTGTTGACTGGTAGCCATAGCCAGTAACTGACACTCTGTAGTAACCAGACTCTTTAACGCCTGTACCTTTAACTTTTCCATTAGGGTAACTACCAGTTTCAAAACGAACAATTGCACCATCTGGAAGTTCTTTCCAAGAATGGGTTGTGAACTTTGTGTAGCCTTTATCATCTTGATACTTAGCTGTGCGTTTAGCTAATGGTTTGACTTCAGCAAAAGTTTCAATGGCCTTATTCATAATGGCCTTGATGCCTTTCATATACAGCTGAAGTTGAATCATCGAAACGCCTAGTGACTCGCCGACATTGTCAAACTCATGAGAGCGACCATCTTCTGGTAGCATGTCAGCTATTCTCTCATTGGTTCCAAAGATGTCATTGAGAGTGTTTTCGTATTCTTGGTTATTAAGTCTGCGAAGAACTGTCCCACGAGTTTGACCATGGTGCTTATAAAGCTCGGCACTTAAAGTTTTATGAAAACTTTCAAGTTCAGCTTTAGTTGGTCGCTTCTTTTTTTTCTTAGGTGGCATTTCACCGGACATAACCCGATCATAAATACCTTCCCATTCGGCGAAGATGCCTTCAACGCTCAATGAGTATTTTAACTTATCAAAGTCTAAACCACCCTTATCCGCACCATCAGCATGACAGTCAGAGCAATACTTTTCGATAAAGCTATTTAGGTTTTTATGACTAGTTTGAGAATAAGCCAACGACACAGAAGCCGTTAGCATCAAGAATAATGCTAATTTCATTTGGTAATACCTTATTTCCACAACAACACTTATTTATCACAGCCAAAACTCTCTAAATATTATCCATTAATTAATACTAAATGATATTTAAAGAGCTTACACACGGTTAGCTGTCACATATTATATAGAGTCGGATTTATTATCCCACGACAAAAATGGCGTAAAAGTGATAAAAAATGACTACTTTATTACAATTTATAGCTGAGAGTTCATGAAAAAGGTCTATTTCTTCCTGAAAAGCATTCCATTATCAACTTTAGTTAATGGTCCACCATCTATAGAATAATTTATATCCAGCATACTGTTTATTTGATACTGAAAGTAATCAATGTTTAATGAGTGAAGTCCTTTTTCTAAAGTTACACTTCCTTTAGATTCCCAAGGGTCACGATCTGAAAGAACATCTAGCTCCACGATCTTTTTGTTACCGATAGTTAATCGGGAGCCATCATCACTTTTTAGATGAAAGGTATAAGTTCCAGATTTGGGGACTTTTATATAGCCAGTAAACTGTAAAGCGTATTCATTGTTTCTCGTAGAGATACTTTCTGGAGAATAACTCGTAGATATTCCAACTTCAGGAGATTCAAGTTTAGTAAAATTTGGTAGTTTGCGGAAAGCCCCAAAGAACCGTTTAAATTTTAAGCCTTGAACTAAGTGTGGCATACTCAGTGCAGTAAGAGCTTTCTCTTTTGTAAATGCTAGAGTGCTTGTTTTGTAAGGCATCCCCCATTTATCCCAAGACTTCATTTTTAATTTACATGATTCAGTCAGCGTTAAAGACTCCGTATAGAAAGGCGAACTCAAGTTTGGCTCTGAACCATCCAAGGTATAACGAAGTTTAGTTTGCTTATTTAGGTTTGTAAGACTGATGTTCAATGACTTTGAAAACTTACGTTCTATTGGATCAATCGAAACAAGAGTCTTAGGTTGTGTAGTTTTGGCTCCCAACGAAACTTTTAGTTCTGCTTCATTGTCTTTGAAAGAATACTTTCCATCTATTAATGGTTTTGACGATGACACCACAGAACGGGAGTCTGTCCATGGCTTGACGACTATATTTTTAAATGGAGAGTTTTTAACCCTGATGATTTTTTCAAGTTTATTTCCATTAACCTTTTGTTCAATCTTCAGATGAACCCAGTGGGTTTTGCCTTCAATTGTTACCGGAGTATAGGTTTCTAACCATTCCCAAGTTTCTGGCATACTTTCATTTATCGCAAAGAATTTTTCTTGAAGAGAAAAGTCGACTCCAGCTATCCTCTTTAATAGTAAATCTGTAATAGGTCCATCCCAATTATAGTAGAGTGACCCCCAAGGGCCATACTCTTTAGGCTCCCAACACTCTGGAGCAATAGGAAATCCATATGTTTTATTCATGCCATCTATATGGCTTAAGGTTACATGACCTCCTTCCCTATTTTTGTCATGACGAAATAAGCCCTCTGTTGCCAACCACGTAGAGATAGTTGAAACAGTAAAAACTCCATTTGGAGGGTCCACTTTGGGCCTTATCAATAATGATACGGGTCCAAGGAAACCAGTTTCTGGATTCATAACCCACTCTTCTGTCATACTGTCTGCCCATTCTTGAGGCATCTCTTTACACATCAATGAAATGATATGCCATATATCTTTCCATGGCGCCCCCTTTGGAGCAAAATAGTTTGGAGCATAAGCTTCCCACTTAGAAGACCAAACCTGATGCATCTTGGGGTGCATTTTTTTCCAATGCGGGATATCTTCAGCTTGATTTAACTCTTTTGCCATTTTGATCAAAGCTTGAAGAGCATTCAACTCCTCTCCCATAGATGGTTGAGGTCCATCATGTTCCCAATACAGAGGTTTAAAGAGATCATTATACAGGACATCTAGGAACTTTTTATCACCCGACTTCCTGTACATATCCCAACCAAACTCTACCGAGCCAACTAAGTTCATCCATACTTCTGGGGAGTACCAAGTTGTTCCAAAATTATCTGGAAGTCCATTCGCTTTATTTTTAAATGGAACCATGTGTTTCCACGAAAGAACATTGCCATAGCCCCATTGCCACTTATCCTTCACCCAAGAACCCATTGCTGTATATGCCCAAGAGTCCCACAAATGAAGTCCCATGAAGTTATTTATAGCTGTTTGGGTGTGAGGGTAAGTCATAAAACCCTTATTTGTTTCTGTAAAGTACATAAAATAAAGAGACCAAAGGTAATAATAAGTATTCACTACTGTCTGGTCTGAGCAACGAAAGTATGGGATCTGTTCATTTAGAAGAGAGTTAAACCACTTAGTCTTTTGCTTTAAAGCTTCCTGAGGGTTTTGGAGTAAAGTTTTAGTTTTACTCTTAGCTAACTCTAGCTCATCATTTTGAGCATAAGTTAAAGCTCTACTTTCACCTGCAGGGACTTTCAAAGAAAACTTATATACTTGCCGACCAACATTATCTTTTGAAAGCTTTACATTTTCTAACTTAGCATTTGACGATATGACAATGCTCATCCCGTCATACATCATCTTGCCAAGCTTGGTTTCTTTCCAACCTGTTTTAGTTAGAATTGTACCACCTTCAAGTATGTGAATAGAATTGCCTTTCTGGTCATGAGATGCTTTGGCAGTAACCGCCTGACTAGTTTTCTGGCCAGCACTATCGCCGTCAAATGTAGGAAACTCTCCAGGGTTAGCAAAGCTGTGCCCCTCAAACTGTATTTTAATACTTTTATCAGAATTTATGATGCTACAAAGAACGTCATTTTTATCGATGAACTTTGTTTCGACAATATTTGCACCACCGACATGATAATGATGAATGACTCTATCTGGTCGCCATAGCATTTTAATAGGAGCTGGTTTGGAGAAAGACTTGCCGTCGACAACTACAGTACCAACAGCACCTTTTACATGATTCCAAAACTCCCAGCCAAACTTATCATGACCAAGCCCCCCCTTGCCATTAGCAATACCATAACCTCGAGCTCGACCATCTCGAAAAATGGGATGTGAGAAACCTATAGTTTCAGAATACACCGGCTCCCAGTATTCATTTACCTTACCACCGATGTAGTACATATGGTTACCGGCAATGAAAGAGTGCATCTTTCCTTGGATGTCTCTTTCCAGCATCTGACAATAGTTAGTTACTGGAGGCTTAAGCTCAGCAACACTGAATAGATTTAAAAATAAAACAACACATATAAGAAGTCTCAAAAGAACTCTCCCACAACACACAATTAATAAAAATGTATTTGCTCTAAAAGCATCATACAATTATTCATGCGGAAAAGTTGAATATTGTGACAGGTAAAAGAGAAGATTATGGCATTATCTTCAATTCTCCATTGAATGTACCAACGATAACTTGGCCATCTTCTGAAAGTCTAACGGCAGTTGGTAAGGTCTTACTTTCCTTGGGTTTGCCTACTTTTTGGCCATCTACAGCCCAAGTACGAATAGTCTTGTCGCGGCCAGACGTTACCAAAGTCCCTGCTCGACTCCAATCTAAGGATAGTATACCAGTCATACGAGTGTAGCGGAATGGAGATTTTTTGACATGTGCATCAACAACCTTTGCAGGCCAACCGTCTTTCATGTCCCAAAGGATAAACTTACCATCCTCTGAAGCTGAAGCGAGCATCATACCGTCTGCGCGCCAAGCAAGGTCATTTATCTTCAGTTTGTGATCGGATAAGGAAAGGACAATACCACCAAGTTTAGCTTCCCATATATGGATGCCACCATTGCGATCTCCTGTGGCAAACTGATCCCCTTTAGGACTAAAGGAAACAGCTGTAACCCAGTCTGTATGCTTCTTGATTCTGTGTAGCATCTTACCAGTCTTAACATTAAAGATCTTAATCATCTTCAAAGGTGTGCCAATAGAAACAAACTGATGATCTGCACTGATGTCCGCTGCTAGAACAACATCTTGTTCATCGGCAATTTCTGTTATTTTTTTACCTTTAAGAACATCATATAAAACTACTTTCCCAGTCTTTGCTTCGATTCCACCAGATGCGACAAGTATAGAACCGTTTTTACTGAATTTGAGGTCGTAAACGACGCCGTGCTCAAAAGGGAGCGCGCCAAGGAGTTCTTGGCCTGATTCTGTCTGTTTATAGAGCAATACCTCTTTATGACCACCAATGGCAACAAGTGGCGCCCATGGACTTACTGCCATAGCTTGAACAACAGGCACCTTCTTAGAGTTTCTTGCTTCAGCTAAGTTCTTAGGCATGGGAATAACTGAAGGTTTAGCTGCAGATCCTGCTGCTACATCAAACTCAATCTTGCGCAGTTTAGATTTGCCACCTTCATTTTCAACGAGGCCACCTAAGATCCATTCTCTAAATATAGCGATCTTCTTATCTGCAATTTTTGGTTTTTTGGGAGGCATAGCCTCTGCATCTTCATGATGAATGATAGTCATGTAAAGTAAGCTTGAGTCAGGAGCACCTGCTTTGACTATTTCTCCACTACTCCCACCTTTTAAGGTTGCATCATAAGAACTCAGATCTAAGCCTGCTTTACTCTTATCTGGATTGTGGCAATTCAAGCAATGCTCTTTCATAAGAGGTCTTATATGCTTTTCAAAAGTTACTTTTTCTGCAGCCTGTGATAGACCGATGAACAGAAAAACTAAGAGATATGATAGTTGATTTTTCATTTTCGATCCCGATTAATGGTTAAAGATAAATTCTGAACTGTTGAGCAAGGCCCAACCGACATTTTCATAAAACTTGTGATCTTGCTTTGCACTTCTTTCTGCATTGGCAAAGATGTAAGCCAACTCTTCAGTATTTGGTTGTCTGGTTAAAATCTTAATGAAAAGCTTTCGGACTATCTCTTCACCAGTCTTATGTTGACTAACTAAGTTAGAGATAAACTTTGGGTTTCGCTTAAAAACTTCATTGATAGTACTACCATTTATCAAATGAAGAGCTTGTGACAAGTTTGCTGACTTCACATCCTCACATGTACAAACAGATTCACGCTTTGCTTGGCCGAAAGTTTTAAAGAAGTACATGTTATAGTTGTCGCGACGACCACCTTCAAACATGTTTATTGCCTTCTTTGCCGACAGTCGGCGGAATCGAGGGTTTTTATCTAAAGCAACAGATATACTATCAAAAAGAACATCTGCTCGTGGTCGTCTTAGATAAGAATGAGAGAAAAAACGGTCATCTTTTTTATTATTCTCAGTCGTTGTCATCGAGTGCTGGTAAGTTCTCGAGTTACATATGTCTCTCACAAGTTTCTTAAGATCGAAGTCATAGTCGTGTGCAAAACGTCGACCGAGTTCATGGAGTAGTGGTTCATTTGACGCCGGGTTTGAGATACGAACGTCATCCACAGGGTGAACTATACCGCGTCCAAAGAATTGATCCCAAACACGGTTCGCCATATTTCTTCTGAACATTTCGTTATCTGGAGAAGTAAGCCACTCAGCCAAAACTTTTCGTGGATCTTTATCTTTTACATCTGCTATATCACCGCCAAGGAACTTTGCTGGCATAGGTTTGCCATCTATTGGATGCTTAGAAGGTTCAGCGTTTATTTCAGCATAGGTATAATACTCACGAATCTCAGCTCCTAGCTTTCGTTTAACTCCTGTAAAAAATGAGGTAAAGCCGAAGTAGTCATCTTGCGTCCATTTATCAAATGGGTGATTATGACACTGTGCACATTGGGTGCGAAGCCCCATGAATAGTTGAGCTGTATCCTCACCTAGTTTCATTGGCTCAAGTTTCCCTTGTGGCAACATGGTATAGTAGTTACTAGCAGGGTTGCGAATATTTGAGCCATTACTCGTGATAAGCTCGGCTGCAAATTTATCCCATGGCTTGTTTTGAACCATTTGTTCTTTTACCCATTTGAAGTAATTCCAACCAGCAATCATCGCTGTACCATCCAGTGGATTGGTGTTTGTAAAGTTCTTAAGTAGTTCACCCCACTTTGCAGCCCATAAGTCACTGAATGATTCAGAAGCTATTAACTCATCTATTAAGACTTTGCGTTTTTCTGGGTTTTCATCTGTCATGAACTTTTCATATTCTTCTTCAGAAGGGATTCTTCCTATGAGGTCGATAGTGACTCTTCTTAGGAAATGTTCATCGTTAGCAACATCAGAAGCTTGAATGTGTAGTTCATCTAGACGATTATAGACAAGTTCGTCTATATAATTAAAACCTTTTGGTGTTTGCCACTCAAGCGGAGCCTCAGGGACAGACTTCACTTCTATAATCGTGGTTAAGTGAGCAAAGCGGGCAAATATATTTGTAACGCCCTGACCGTTAATTGCGATATTTCCAGAGCCATCAATTTTCGCTAGTGCAGAATTGTCACTCTTAAAAATCACTAAGTGTGTTACATCCCGAATGGAGTTATCCGAATACTTAGCAACAGCTCTTATTTTCCGATGTTTTTCTCGTGGATACTTGACGGTTATATCACCTTGTTCGATATAAAGCTTTTCTACTTCGACACTTTCAAAGTCGGCAACTGCACCTTTATCTAACCAATCTTTAATTGATTTATAGTAAACAGAATCTTTAGTAAAAAGTTCTCCACCACTATGAGCTACATCTCCTACAGCTTTAGTCAGTAGAAGACTTTTTTCTGGCTCGAGCATATTAACTCGACGACCAGGGAGTTCTTCAACTATACGGTAGTAGTCACCTTGTGGATCGTAACCAAACAACGAAAGAGAAAAGCCATCTTCACCACGAGCTGAGCCATGACAGCTGCCTGCATTGCAACCATTTCGTTGAAGTGCAGGAAGAACGTTGTGACGATAACTATAGCCGCTATCTTGAAATAACTTTTCGTCATCTCCTGGTCGTAATGGCGGAAGCTCTGCTAGTTCTTGACGAGGACCTTTAGTTTTTACAATAAGTTCTTCTTGAGGCTCAATTCCTGTTGACTTTACAGACTTGTCTGGCTGACAAGCAATAATAAGAATTGTAACACAAATGATGCTAGTGAATATTCCAAAAGTTCTCATTGTTTTCTCTCCGGATCTACACGTAAGACACCACTACCAGTCTTTTGACTGATGAGCTGTCCGTTATTCATGATCAACACTTCACAGGAAATGTCTTTATATTGATTTATTAAGCAGTCTTTACTGACTTCGACCTTAAATTCAACTTTAGCTGATTGAGCATCGATACTTGGGTAAGGTTTTAATTGAGTTACGCCATACGGAAGGTTTACCAGCTTCATTTTTGAAGAGCCTGGTAGGGTCTTCACATGGTTAATTGTCGCAACTAAACTTCCCTTCTTACCACGTTCAATATTTGCTCTCGCAAAATCAACATTTACAAAAGGCTCACTTATTTCAATCTTTACGTTTTTAGAGTAGATATACCTGAAGCCGGTACCGTGACGGTAGTTACCGCCCTTCTCTTCACGACCAGTTATGGATATAGGGTAGATTCCGGCCTTAGCGTCTTTTAACGCTGCTATCTTATACGTACCGTGGTTCTTTCCTTCTGGAATGATAAGAGGTGGCTGAACGTTCATGCCTTTTGGCATCCACTCGACGGCACAATAGACAGCACCTTTATAACCATTTTCCCTTTTTACATAGACATCTAAAATCAATTCACCGTTTTGTGCAAGTGAAGTTTTAGGTTGCTTCATAGTAATATTGAAGGATGGTTTTTCACAAACAGCCAAAGCCATCTTACGAGTTTTGTAAAAATACATAGCAGTTCCACCACGACGATCGGTCGCAGGATTTACTAACAGGTAACCACCTTTAAAGTTCGCTCTGTCTTGTTTATTTACAGGTTCGACACGCAAGTCTAAAACAGTCCCTAGAACTTGGGCTGACTTTGAAGCGTGAAACATAACAGGGATAAGTGAATCGCTAGTCGTAAATGGCTCACACTCTATAGAGACTCCTTTAGGAAGATTGTCCGCTACTATCTGTAGTTTACCTTTATAAGTAGAACCAAAACCCTTTCTTATATTAAAAGGACGCATCATACTTTTTCCTGGAAAAAGCACTATCCTATCGCGACATAAGGTTGATGGATAGTAAGCCTTCATCGAAACAAAGGCACTTTCTACATGTGGTTCAAACTCGATACGATAAATATGCTTTTCTGAGAATTCGCGGCGTGTGTCTTCAACACCAATGATGTACTCTCCAGTCTCGCTAGGTTCAAATAAAGCTACTGAATCTAAACGAAGAGGCAGCTGCCAACGGTAGTCGTGACCATAAAGATCGTGATCAGGCCAATCTGAATCGTCAGCATCGAGAATTTTTGTAAGTTTTCCATTTTTTAGGGACTTAATCCAAATCTTTGAATCGAGCTCTGAACCAAGAGATTTTGCAAATACTCGAACTCTATACTTCTGACCTTTGATAGCTTTGAACTTATAACAATCGACTTCCCCTTCTGACTCTATACGGCCATTTATCGCTACCGGAAGTGCTTTTGTTATAGTCTGTGGATTCGTCTCAGCCTTCTTGCCACTTCTTTCCATTACATTTGGGAAGTTGACGATGTGTAAACGATTTGGTGATGGTGTCGTTGATTCGTTTATTTTCTGAAACGAATCTTCAAATAAACCTGGATTATTTTTGAGGCTTATTTTTTGTTTGAATGAGCCAACGGCATCATCATAAATTGTAAACTCGGTAGTTTTTCCTGTTTCACCTCCAAGAGGATAAGTAACAGAAGGTCGGCTAAAGTCACCGATGTGTAAAGCATAGTGACGAAGACTCGTTTCATAATCCATCTGCTGCATCATCCGGATATAATAAAAGCCGGCTTCTTTTGCTTTAAAAGTTACGAATGGATCTTGATGAGTTAAAGAGTTATCTGAATTTGCCGCGACTATTTCATTTTGTTCATTGTAGACTTCAAGAGCTGTATCGTTCATGCCACCGTAGTGAAGTGTACCTAAGCGCATCGCTAAAGCTTGAACTGAGAGCTTTTGTCCTTTCTTAAGTTTAACTTTGTACCAATCGTAATCTTGATGAGCTACTTCATTTAGATAACCAATAATAGTGCTATTTAAAGATACTTCTTGAGCGTACTCCGGGGAGTCATTTCGCTTATCTTTATCAGCATGTTTTTCTTCAACAATAGGAAACTTTGTCACCCAAAAACTAAGCATGGGCGAAAGTTCATCTCTAGTTCTTAATCTAAAGAAGTACTCCCCTGGTTTTACTTTTGGATGAACTTGAATAGTCATCTCTAAGTTTTGACCTGGCTTATTTCTACGGGTCTTATATGAAGCGTCCCCAAAAGTTTTCAAAGGCTCTATGACCTTAAAGTTTCCAGCTTTAAAGCCTTTATCGTAAAAGACAACTTGTTGAGCGTCATCTAGATTGGCTCCTTCTAGGTAAACCTTGACGCTAGTTCCGGCTTGATAGACCTGTGGCAGCAGTAAATCTACGATGTGCCCATCTTGTCCATAAAGAGAAAAACTGCTCAGGAAAATACAAAAACTAATTATTAAACTTTTCATGCTAGTAGATCCTTCTTAACTTTCCCTCCATCAATTATCTCCATCGGCCTTGGACCAGGAGCCATCAGCTCTTTATCGGAGTTGATTCCAAGCAAGTGATATATTGTCGAATGAAGATCCTCAACAGTGATACCATTTTCAACTACTTCTGTAGATGTTATATCTGAGTCACCATAGAAGAAACCACGTTTTAAACCTCCACCAGCGAGGCAAGTTGAAAATACTCTTGAGTAATGATCTCGTCCGGCTTGGGCATTTATCTTCGGTGTACGGCCAAATTCAGAAACAATCCAAACAATGGTCGAGTCTAAGAGCCCGCGTTCATCTAAATCTTTAATGAGTGTCGCTACAGCGCGATCTAGCGGAGGTAGGTTTTTAGAGATCTCTTCACGAATTTGAACATGGTGGTCCCATTCACCAAATTTCACCGTAACAAATCTTGCTCCTGCTTCGACAAGACGTCGAGCAAGAAGGCAACGCATACCAGCTTGAGAACCGCCATTTCTATAAAATTGCCCAAAACCATATTGCTCTTTAAGTTTCTGTGGTTCTTTTGTTAAATCAAAGGCATCTCGCACTTTGTCTGAGCTGATCATCGCGTACGCTTCTTTATAAAAAGAATCCATCATTTCTAACTTTGTTGGATTGGCTTCTAATTTACGAAATTGATTATTGAGCATCTCGCGCAAACCTTTACGCTGATCGAGAACCGTTTCGGTAACACTTGCTGGAAGATTTAGATCAAAAACCTTAAAACCTTTATCTGCAGCTGGGTCTCCACCAACATCAAACGGACTATACTTTGGGTTTAAGTAACCTGTTCCGGCGCCTCCATCCCATATAGTAGGTATACCAATACTCGCAGGAAGACCTGCTCTCGCTCCGAACTCGTGATTGACAACCACTCCCATAGAAGGATGTTTTATCGCTGGACTCATGCGGTAACCAGTTGCCATGGCGTATGAGCCACGACCATGATCACTTTCCTTACCATTCATACCGCGAAGAACACAGAGCTTATCGGCTATCTTGGCCATTTCTGGCATATTCTCACTAAAAACATAGCCTGGCATATTTGTCTTAACGACGCCATATGGTCCACGGTACTCTATAGGGGCTTCAGGTTTAGGATTGAATGATTCTTGAGCCGACATAGCTCCTGGACAGACAACTTGAATAACGCTTTTAGCTTTACCTTCTTTACTCTCATACCACTTCTGAGCAGCATTTGCTTCTTCCATAGTTCCAAAGCCAAGAGTGACGCCTCCTAAAGCTCCAAGTTTAATAGCTCCCCGACGGGATAAAGGTGTATTAAAAAATGCGCTCATTAAAGTCTCCAAAAATTTAATTCTTTACCTTTAATGTCAACGTTCTGAAGAACCTTAGCAAAATTTTATCGTTTTTTATCGATTTTTTTGAAAATTAACAGCTGTAGACTTTTTTGGCAGTTTCACCAAAAAACATTCTTTTCTCGGACTTTGACAAAAACTGCGAATACTCGTCTAATACTCCAAAAACCTGTTCATAAGTTCCATTGTATTTATCTGAAACTGGCCAGTTACTGCCAAACATAAGCTTATTGGCTCCAAACATACCCCATAATGAATCTAAGCCTTCCCTATAAAGACTTAGATCCACCTGAGCTATGTTTTCTTTTATTTTTAAAACGGATGAAATCTTACCGTAAACATTTGGTAGTTTAGCTGTTTCCCTTAAAAGCTCTGGGGACTTCCCTGGGCCAGAGATATGTTCTATGACAATTCTAAGTTGAGGATAGAGCTTCGCAAGCTTATAAGTCTCCTCTAATCGACCTAAGCCATTTACATCTACAGTTAAACTTGAATTTTCTAAAAGTTTAAAGTCATCTCGAACTGCTTGAGTATCTAACTTTTTTAAAACCTTCGATGAAACTCTTATACCTTTAAAATATGAGTCCTTTGAAAAACGTTCCAAGTACTCCTTAAAGTTATCTTCTCCTGGAGTCAAGTGACCAACAACACCATAGATAACCTTATGTTTCATCGCCAACTCTAAGAGGTACTTATTATCTTCAATCCATGAACTTGCTTCGATAACTATTGTCCCTGTGACTCCAAATGGTTTTGACGCTTTGACAAAATCACTGGCTGTCACTTTGCGATAAAGTGAGCTATTCTTACCTGGCCAAGGCACGCCTTCTGGACGAAAAGGGTCGTAAAAATGAGTGTGTGTATCAATAATCTCATAAGAATCCATTGAACTGCACGCTGGTAGTGCTAAAGCTGCAGTGGCGAATAGACATTGGCGACGACTTAATTTAATCATAGTAAACTCCTAAGAAAAAAAGCCGGCAGACATATGTCTACCGACTTCCGCGTGTGTGTGGAGAATTATTTAACAAGGCCATTCTTATACAAGTCAGATTTAAGGCCTCTTGAACTTCTTTTCGCTATGTAATGATCAATGGATAAAAAACCTTAGCAACTTTTTGAGAAATTCTCTAAAAAAATAACTAACGAAATTTAAATGAAACAAAAGTCACCTTTATAATCCTCTTAGCGTTGTACAATCCAACAATTTATTAGATACTCACTCATTAAGCTATGAAAGGAATTTGCCGTGCGGAACTTGTCTACATTTTTCATTTTACTATTACTCATTCAAACTTGCTTTGCTGAAATAGACGCAGGGTTAGGGATAATGGTGGGCGAGCTTTCTGAATCTAAAGCCCATATTCAGGTAAGATTAAACAATAAAGGAACATTCGATGGTGTTGAGGGTAAAGTTGAGTTTCGCTTAAAACCTGTTATGAATGGAAAGATTATAACTCAAATATTGCAGGTAAACCCCAAAAAAGACTTTATCGCCAGAGCCACATTTGAAGGCCTCAAAGAAAATACAAAGTATGTTTGCACTACTCGGATCCATGATCAAAATGGCAAAGAAACTGTTGGTCCCATTGCTCGTTTTAAAACCTTGCCTGGTAAAACACTTAGTGATGATGTCAGCTTTGTAGTAACAACAGGCATGAACTTCGCCAAGTTCTTTCACTATGACAAAGTAAAAAAGGCTAAGAAAGGCCCGAATATACTGCATTTAGAATATACCGACGTTGATAAGCACCTTGGCTATCCAGCTCTTGAGACCATTCAAAATTTCAAACCCGACTTCTTTGTTGGAACAGGAGATAATGTTTACTATGACTCTCCAGATGCTATAGCAAAAACTAAAGACGAGATAAGGCATAAGTATCACCAACAGTTCTCTCTCCAGAGATTTAAAAACCTCTATGCTGAAGTTCCTACCTATTGGGAAATAGATGATCACGACTATAGAAAAAACGATTGTGATAGAAGTGGTGACTACCTTCCCTCTCCAGCTACAGGTAGAGCAATGATGCTCGAACAGCTACCTGTTTCTAAACATGACGACGAGGACGCACTCACTTATAGAACTGTAAGAGTAAACAAAAATCTCCAAGTTTGGTTTGTTGAAAATCGCATGTATAGAAGTGACAATACGGATAAAGATGGCCCAGGAAAAACTATTTGGGGCGAAACTCAGAAAAAATGGCTTAAGAAAACACTTCTTGAAAGCGATGCAGATTACAAAATCCTTGTCTCTCCTACACCCATGATTGGTCCAGATGATGCCTATAAAATTGACAATCACTCAAACACTGGTGGCTTCACTCATGAAAGAGATGAGTTTTTCAAATGGTTAAATGATAAAGGCATAAATGGGAATGGTTTTTATATAGCTTGTGGTGATCGCCACTGGCAATATCACTCTATTTCAAAAGAAGGTATAAATGAGTTTTCTTGTGGTGCCTTAGTGGATGCGAATGCTCGTATTGGTCGATCTCCTGGCGATCCACAGTCAAATGACCCAAAAGCAACTATTACTCAGCCTTACACACAGAAAGCACCATCTGGTGGTTTTCTTCTTACAAAGTTAGTAGACCAAAAGCTATTTTTTGAATTTTTTGATGAAAAAGGTTTATTGCTTTACAGTTTCAGCGCGAAGTAGTTTTTCGGCCGCTTGTTTTGAGCGGCCTATTATACCTATTTGATCCTGAAGGAAGAGTACTTAACACCATTTACTTCTAGAGATTTTACTTTTAAAGAAGTAGCTTTTAGCCTTTGTCCTCTAAATAGCCATTCAGAACCAGGTGATCTTAGTAAGTCATCAATAGACAAAGAGCCTTTAATTTCCAAAATTGAGTCTTTACTCATAAAATTAAATGAACCACTTTGAGGACCAAATTTGAGTTTATCTATTCTTATCGTACCCTTATTATGAGTCAATATAGCTTGTCCGTTATAACCACCTATTTTCAATTCATTGACGGTTATATACCCATCGACCAGCTCTAGATGTGAAAGATCGTGTACAAGTTCTAATTTTTTAGCATTTAGACGTCCACCATTCAAGATCTTTAAAAAGGACTTTGTATCTTCTCCACGCTCACCATATTGAGCCATACGAATGGTTGTATCTTTGCCATCCCAAAGCCCTCCATTTAAAATGACTGTAGATGACTTGTTATTACGACCAATAAAAGCCCTACTTCGAGTTCGTAAGGTTCCTTTAACCTCTAAAGTTGCGACACCTAACTCATTATAGCCAACAATGAGTTCACCATTGGCAGAAATACTGAGACTACCTGCATCGTCGATAAGTAAGTGACCTTCACTTTTATTATGTGTAGCTAAAATGACTGCTTGTTTTGAAATGACGGGTGTTGAAATAACAGCCTTACCAGCACCCATGATGCGAATTGACTCACGCTCGAGATCTGGGTGTAAACCTGTTTGCCAGTTAGAAGCGTCATGCCAAGAACCTTCATCGCCACCCCAGTCAGCGAGTGGCATAGAGCGTCTTGCTACCGTAGAAACTTCTAAGTTGACCTTGTCGACAAAGTGACCTTTTAAGTTTCTGTTTGAATCTCCATCAACTGAAAGTTGAATGAGTAAAAAGTCTGATCCTGCAGGAATGTGAAGTTGAGCTTCAAGCTTCTCCCAAGTCTTATTATCAAAGTCTGCAACTAACTGTGAAGAAGCTTTGGCTAATAACTCTGATAATGGTTCATTTTGACGATCCCAGTAAGACTTTACATGACTCATATCTCCTTTAAAGGCTAAAGCCATTATGCCAAAGGATGTAGACTCAGCATCTGAGACTTTATTGATAAATGCAGATAATCGAGCCCTAACTCCGCCACGGCCTACTTCATCTGAGTATTGACGTAAATCTACAACCTGCCATAATTGAGAAACGTTTTGACCTTTGTCTGTACCGCCTTTTGCATAGCTATTTACAAAGCGCAGCATCTTTGAGTTACTAAAAGCAACTACGTCTTTAAAGGATTTTATAGACTCACAATGGTCGCCACCCCATGCACCTGTTTTTTGAGGCCAGCCGACCAATAAGTTATCACTTTCAAAGTCAGCGTTTTTAAGCGATAACTCTAAAGGAAATCCTGGTAAAGGAAAACTAGCTTGATCGGCATTTAGTTTTGAATTATTACCTGGCTTTAATGCCAAGGCCTGATTTTTAGTTAATTCAGTAAGTTGATTGTCTACAAGGACATTTATTTTACCTTGAAATACATGAGCTTCAGTTTTGCCACTTGCCGAAACTGAGACGCCAAACCTTGTCCCAAGGTCGATAATCCTGCCGTTTGGAGTATCAACAACAAAACCTTTACCAGACTCACCCACATGGGCAGAGATCTTACCTTTGGAAAGAATCATCTTCCGGTCATCTACAAGTTGAAAACTGGCTGGTCCTTCGATGGCAACGGTGACCTCATGAGGTAAGTCTAGTTCAATCATTCCTTGATCGATGCTGTACTCTCCGCGAGCTAGCTGATTCTCATTTATGGCTTTCCCATTTTGAAGGATATTTTCTGTTTCTTTTATGCTAATTGAGGCGATATATGATGAGTCTGTATTTTTAAAATTTGAGAGGTTTATAAGGACTAGAATCACAATAGATGCAGCAAGTAAGATAAGTGCATATAAAGGCTTAGGAGATGCTTTCTTAGCTTTTTGAAATGGTATGATCTCTAATTCTTGAGAGTCATAGTGTGACGACAAGTCAGAATGAAGTTTAACTCTATTGCGAAACTGTTGTCTGAAGTCTAAAGAGTTTTCCAGCAAGTCATTTAACTCTTCAGTTTCCTCAATAGTTAAGGATTCATCGAGATAAGCATCTATAAGTTTAATTAATTCTTTATCGTCCATGTTAACCCTCCGAAACTTTCAACTGTTTTTGAATACAGTTTTTGAGACTTGTTCGAGTTCTAGATAGTGCGACGTAAACAGCTTCTGCAGTCCAGCCGATTCTTTCTGCAATCTTTGAGGGTTTTAATCCATCTTTATAACGAAGCTCTATCATAGTCGCTGTTTTCTCACTAAGCTTTTGTAGACAAGAGTTTAAAGCTTCAGTTTTAGGATTATCGACATCTAGATCCTCGGCTTCATTTGCCAGGATATTTATCGCTGCTTCTGAAAGTCTATTGGCTTCTCTTTTACTTTTCTTGAAAACTTCTAGAACTTTGAATCGGGCGATGGTATATGCCCAAGCTCTAAAGTTTGAACCTTCTTTAAAGTCGTTAGCTTTCGCTGTTATAGTGATGAATGTCTCTTGGATTACATCTTGAGCTTCATCGGGATCAGGTAAGAGAGACATGACAAAGTATCTAAGTCCGGCAACATGCTCAACAAATAACTCTTGAACCTTAGCGGTGTGATCCAATTTGCGTTCTTTATCTTTTGACATAGCGTTCTCTTCTTATCATTTATTAGGTGAGTAATAAAACGTTTTGCATAATGATGCCCATAAAAGTAAAAACCTTAGCAAGTAAAATAAAAAAACTTTTAAAGTTTTACAAAAGTAAGGTTTCTATGTCGAGGAAGAATTCTAGTAAGGATTGATTATTGATGCTGTTGGTCATTTATGTTTGTAAGGTTACGGCCGTCTTCATCTACCCAAGGCTTACGGGCATCAAAAGCACTACCAATTGCAGAGTGACTACCACTTTCAACATGACCGTCATAAAAGACTATATTGACACTGTTGTTATGTCGTGGGTCATAACCATCCATCGAAAATTGCCAGCCTCCCCAGACATCGCCAGCATAGCCCATGCTGGATGTACTTTGGATCCAGCCATCTCTAACCCCGCGATAAGATTTACTGCCATATATAGCAAACGGACCATAAGTTCTTAAATCTTTAACAGCCGTGGCTGTTATATCAACACCTTTACTTCTAGAGTCTGGGCAAGCGCCACTATTAGGAATCATCGAATTAGAAGACTCTGAGTCCCAACCGAGGTAAGATCTAAACTCCACATTTCTAGCCCAGCGATAATCACTTACATTCGCAACAGGTTGATTTGGATTAAACCAACCATTGTTATTATCCATATAGAGGAAATTGGCAATACCAACGGACTTAAGGTTATTCTTACAGACAGCGGAACGAGATTTTGCTAAAGCTTTTGATACTGAGGGCATAAGTATAGACATCAAAATACCAATTATTGCTACAACTACGAGTAGCTCTATGAGAGTAAATCTTTCATATTTAAAAAATTGCATTGCCGGCCTCCTCATCTACATTACTCTGCAGACAATAGCCATTGCAATTTTAAATCGATTTATTGGATAGTAGTCACCGTCTAAAAACTTAGCAAACTTTTAATTTTAAAATTCATTGTACTCCTGAAGTGTCATTTCTTGTCCTTCAATATCATCGGATTATACTAAACCTTTGGACAATAAAACTAATTACTGATGCTCTTGGTCATTAATGTTTGTCAAGGTGCGGCCGTCTTCATCTACCCAAGGTGTGCGAGCATTTAATGCACTACCAATGCTTGAGTTTGTCAAAGTTTTAGCATGGCCGTCATAGTAGACTAGATTAGCTCTATTATCATGTCTTGGATCATATTCGTTAATTGAGAACTGCCATCCACCCCAGACATCACCAGCATAGCCCATACTAGAAGTACTTTGGATCCAGCCATCTCTAACCCCACGATAAGACTTTCCTCCATATATGGCAAATGGACCATAGTTTCGTAAATCTTTTATAGCGGTCGGAGTGTAGTCTACATCTTCACTTCTGCACTTAATTTTTGCATCTGGACAAGCACCTGCATTGGGGATCATCCAGTTAGAAGACTCTGAGTCCCAACCTAAGTAGGATCGAAAAGAAGCATTCTTAGCCCAACGCATGGATTGACTACTGTTCGGAATATTTGGATTGTACCAACCGTTATTTTCGTCCATATAGAGAATATTCGCTATACCAACTGACTTAAGGTTGTTTTTGCAGACGACTGCACGTGCTTTAGCTTTCGCCGATGATAGAGAAGGAAGAAGCATTGATGAAAGTATACCAATTATGGCAACAACTACGAGCAACTCAATAAGAGTAAATTTTATACTACGTTCACACATCTTATCCTCCCTAGGATCATTATTAATCGACCTCAAAGTCGACTTAATATAAGTTTACACCTTTTTCGAGTCTTTCTTCAAGCTAATCTTCAATAGGTAAAAGAAACGATCATCGAAATTTACAATCCGTTAAATATTTCACAATCAACTACTTACCATATAGTTGAATTCTTCTAAGCCCCCATCTGTGGTGATTAGATGTACCGGTCAGTACAATCTTTGCATATCGAGCCTTAATTGACCTGAAGTCAATAGTTGTTATAGCTCCATTTCCTTTACCTAGAGCAATACCCTCTTCCCAAGATTTGCCGTCTATAGAAACATGTAGAGACCACGCTCTTGGATACCTATCTGGATTATCTGCATCGAGAATTATTCGACTTAGAACTTTTTCTTCGCCTAAATCAATCGAGAACCAAGAGCCCGGTTTATTTTGATTATCACATTTGTTTTTATCGAGTATGACGTTCATCGCATTCTCATTTCCACCAGATGATGTAGCCACCCACTTTGACCTGTCAGTTAACTCCATAGGTGCGTACTCGACTAATTCGGCTTGTGTCCATGGCGTAGTTCGCAAGCTGCTTTTATCGCGAATACTCTTAACAAAAGATGGTTCTATAATTGTGCCTTGATTGCCCCAACTAGATCTTATGTAGCTCAATACAGATGCTATCTGTTCATCGCTACCAAAACCTAAACTTGCTGCAGGAACCATGACTCCGGCTTCGTAGTGTTTGCCATCCAAAGGTCCAGTTAGGCCATGAAGAAGAATACGGGTAAGAGCATGAGGTAAACCATTGACACGCTTATTTCCCACAAAAGATGGAGCTAAAGCGAGCTCAGCGCCTGCAGGGAGAAGTCCCTTGCCATCTTTACCATGACATGTAAAGCAGATCTGATTGTATACTTCTTCCCCTTTCGTCAACAAAGCCAAATGTTCTTTAGACATATTCGCTGGAGGTGCACTTTTCGACTTCCAAGCCGCCATACCACTCAACCAACGACGGCGTGTCATAGTTCTTTCTTGTGGGTCTTTGATGAATTCAAATGCTGAACCATCAATCATTTTAGCAAGTAAAGTTGTCTTTTGATTATAAAGAACTGTCATAGAGGCAAGATAAACGCCTTCATTAGTTATATGAGATGCGATGGCTTTATCGATCGTATCTAGTGCTTTTGGACTGTTGGAGTAACCGAGAGATAGAATCATCTGTTTAGCGGTTACAGGGTCTTTATAAAGTTTTAATTTGGCAATTTCGTCTAATACAAAAGAATCATTCGTTTTTAGGTATCTTTCAGAAATTTTAAGTGTTGCTCTTATTACACGCTGGTCTTTATCTTTAAGGGTCGTTGCGAGTAATTCTGGAGTAATGTTATCACAACCATCTAGTGTCCACAATGCATGTAATCGAGCAAGTGGATTTTGACCTGTTTGTGCAAGATTTTCTAGAGATTTCCTTATTTTATTTCTGTCTTTACGCAAAATAATAAGCTTCTGGGCAGTGTCTCTTATCCAACCATTTGTATGACTTAAGTATGGAATGAGGTCTTTTGTTGACTTTGATAATAGCTTTGGAACTTTGTGTGATGTTGAGTCTTTGTGGCGAACACGCCAGATACGACCATTTTTTATATTTTTAGAAAGACCAACTTTATCCATAAACTTTGCAGCTTGTTCATTCACCCAAGGAGCATCTTGGATTATCCCTCTGGCCATATCGACAATGTATAAGTTGCCATCTGGACCTGTCGATGAATTTACGGGTCTGAAGTTTATATCACTTGAAACAATAAACTCTTTATTTGGAGTTGGATTCTGTAGTTCTAAGCGACCGTTTAGGTTTTTAACATTAGCTCTTCGTACAACATGACCTGTAGGATCCGTAACGAAATAGTCTCCATTTGCATCTTTTGGGAATATACCGCCTCGATAAATTGTCTGACCGCAAGAAGACGTAAAAGACTTATATGCATGAGACTCGCCTCTGTCGCCTTGTTTACAGGTCGAGTGCATCACCATAAAGTCTGGCTGATAATCAGGCCCTATCGTTGGTTTTATCCATTTGCCTTTAGCTCTCTTTTTACTTAGCCCCCAATACGAAGGGTGCTGCTGTATACCTTTTGTCGGTTCGCTATTAGCTGAATAAAATAAACGGCCTTCATCATCGTGAGTGAGTCCCCATTGCATCCAATCTTCTGTTGAGCATAGGTCATCTTGCCAAACTTCATTGGTAAATCTAAAACGATATTTTTCACGAGTTGTGTAAATGTAATTATCCAAGTTCCAAACTAAGCCTGATGACTGGTGCTCAACACTACGAGTTGGCGAGATGGTACGCTTACCTTTATAAAGAAGCTTTTTCTTGTCTGAGACTCCATCGCCATCTGTATCTTCATAACACCAGATATCTGTCGAATCCGTTTCTATGACAGCTAGGCGACCATCTAAAGGCAGCAGCATTCTAGGAAGATTTAATCCATCTGCAAAGACTGTTGCCTTATCCATGATTCCATCGCCATCTATATCAACTAATCTTTTGATCCGGCCATTTCTTAAAGTTTTAGTTCCTGTACCTTTAGAATCCTGCATATAACTGCGCATCTCGGCAACGTACATCGCACCATCGCCGTCCCAAACAACGACAACCGGCTCTTCAACTAATGGCGCCGAAGCAACAGCTTCAACTATGTAACCTTCTTGAACTTCCATCGCTTGAGCAGACTCTTCAGGAGTCAATACACAATATGGATTAGCCGTTTTTTTCTCTTTCCAAGTTAATTGACTATTTGCAGGAACATGTAAAGAAGTTTTGTTAATCGTAGGAAAACTCTTGGGAACAGGAATAGTGACTTTCCCTGTAGCGGCATACTCACAGCTACGGGAAACAATAGTTTGAAAGCCGACACAGTGAACACTGTTAATTGTCTTATCATTTTTCCAGATATGACCCATAGAAGTAACTATGACTTTTCCTTTGCCGTACTTAACTTCCCAAGTCAGAGGCTCATGCTGACCTGTGCCTCTTTCCTTGGTGTCTGAGAAGGCCGTTGAAAGGATCGTACAATTTTTAAAGTCGCCTCTCATGTTATGATAAAGTTCATCTTTAGCGTGAAGCCACTCGTTAGGAACTCCTTTCATGATAGGATGATTAGGCTGTCTAACTTTTACTTTGAAAGGATGTTTTGAACCATGCCCAGAGTTGCCTTTATGTTGGTGCAGGCACTCACCTGTGTGATCATCAACCTTAACTGCTTTTCCATGTCCTTCTTTCCGCCAACCAAGGCCGATCATATCGTTGTATTCCGGCCAATTAGAAAAAGCATTATTAGCCGCATGAATGAGGACAAGACCTCCGCCATTTTCAACAAAAGACAGAAATTTAGCTTTAAATGCATCTGACCATGAGTGGCCATTATAATTAAGAAGGATTACGTCAGTATTTTCTAAGCTAGGGTTCCAAGCGGCAAACTCTGGAGTTTTAGCTTGAGGAGAAGTTAAAACATTTACTTTAAAGCGGTCAGTCTCATTGAGAAAGGCTTTAATATTTTTAGTAGTTGTGACCCAGTCATGATTATTCTGGCCATCGATAATGGAAACGCGAATTTCGGCATATGCACTGCACGAAAATAATAAAACAAGCAAACTTTGAAGTACTCTACACATCACTCTCTCCTGTAAAGAAAAACATTTAATTCAATAAACTTTTTCTAATAATGGCAGAGAGTGGTAAAACCTTAGCAAAGAAAAATAAGAAAAGTTATGATCCCGTCTTATTTATCCACTTTTCTTGAAGTGATTTTTCTATATCGATGTCATACAAGTCGGCATTTATTATAGCTAAAGCGATGATGTCCGTTAACTCTTGAGTCATGCGGTCTTTGGCATCTGCGTCATTTAACTTTTTGACAGCTATACCTTGGTTTATCAATCGAGCCTCAGCGAACTGACCTATTTCTTTTACTAGGTTCATAGCAGCAAACTCTTTATCGACATCAACGTTAAACTTCTTTGCGTACCAGTCGGCATTTTTCAATATTTCAGCGATCAACTCTTGTATCTTCATATGAACCTTTAAGTGCTTATTTTGGAATACTATGTAGCACGAAATCGACCTGCGCAAAGAGCTTTTATAAGGAGAGCTATAAAAGCTAGCTAAATAGCATTATTTTTTGCACTGTTTTTTAATAATAACTACATTGACTTCTACAGCTTTGACTGGATATTTTGCGCAATATTTTTTCATTGGTTTTATCGCGTTGCTTAACTGGAGATATTGTTATGAGCAATGACACTGAATGGTATCCTGACAAGTACTATAATGTCAGTAGATGGAGTGATGGTTACTTTGCCATCAATGAAAGTGGCTCTCTCATAGCAACTCCTTCACAAGTAAACAAGCCGCCAATCGCTTTAGACGATGTCGTAAAAGAAATGGTTTCTCAAAACATTGAGTTGCCTGCAGTAATTCGCTTTCACGATATACTGCGCTCACAGGTCGAAATTCTCAATAAATCTTTTGAAAATGTTATTGAAGAATACAATTACGAAGGCCGTTTTACTGGTGTTTTTCCAATCAAAGTTAACCAGATGCGTGAAGTTGTAGAAGAAATAATTGATGCAGGTAAACCTTTTGATTACGGCCTAGAAGCTGGTTCAAAGCCTGAACTCATCGCTGCGCTTGCTTACAATGACAATCGCGACAGCCTTACAGTTTTAAATGGTTACAAAGACCATGACTATCTGAAGCTTGCACTCATAGGAACGAAAATGGGCCGCAAGATGATCATTGTCATCGAGAACGTTTCAGAAGTTCAAGCTTTGATTGAAGTTGTTAGCGAGATGAAGATAAAACCGATGATTGGCTTGCGAGCTAAACTTTCAGCTAAAAGTCAAGGTAAGTGGGCTTCGTCTAGTGGCGACCGCGCTAAATTTGGTTTGAATGTCCCTGAGATACTTGCCGCAATCAAGATGTTCAAACAACATGGTCTACATGACTGTATCAAACTATTCCATTTTCACATCGGTAGTCAAATCTCTGACGTTAGAGTTTTCAAAGACGCGATAAGTGAAGGTGCTAGAATTTACTCAAAGCTTTCGAAAATGGGAATACCTCTCGAGTATTTTGACGTCGGAGGTGGTCTCGCGATAGACTATGATGGGTCGAGTTCAAAAAATGATTCCTCCCGAAACTATACAGTTCATGAGTATGCTGCAGATATAGTCTCAAGTCTCAAAGGTATATGCGAAGAGGAAGGCGTTCAACACCCTAATCTGGTCAGTGAAAGTGGTCGTTTTATAACGGCGCATCACTCTTGTGTTGTGACTCAAGTCATGGATGAAATAACACCATACTCTGATACTTTTGATACAAGTGCAATGGATAGCGAACACTCGATCGTTAAAAATATTCGCGATGCTGAAGCAAGTTTAAACAGTGACAATTTTCAAGAAATTTATAATGATACATGTGGCTACCGTGAAGACTGTTACAACGCTTTTAAACTCGGGATATTAGAACTTGAAGAAAGAGCTAAGATTGAAACGATTTATTGGCGAGTGCTTCGGAAAATAAGTCAGATACTGAAAAACCAAGACGTTATCCCAGAAGAACTACAGACGCTAGATGACCTACTGGCAAAACAGTACCTCTGTAACTTCTCGGTCTTTCAGTCAGCTGCAGATGTTTGGGCTATAGGCCAAGTACTGCCAATTGTCCCTTTGAGTCGTTTGAGTGAAGAACCAACTGAAACTTGTAGTCTTGTTGATATAACCTGTGATTCAGATGGTAAAATACGTCAATATATTGACTATGAAGATATAAGTTCCCCATCAATCAAACTACATAAACTCGATAAAAACCCATACTATCTAGGTTTATTTCTAACTGGTGCCTATCAAGATGTCATGGGGGATATGCACAACCTTTTTGGTCGTTTAAATGAAGTTCATGTTTTTTCTGACTCTGAAGACGAAAGCAACTTCTATATCGAAGAAGTCATAACAGGAAATACTGCTGAAAATGTATTATCTACCATGCAGTACAACCCTGACTACATGGCTTCTAAAGTAAAGAGAAATATCGACAAGCAAATAAAAGCCGGTAAGATCGCCGCCCGTGAAGGCGTTCGACTAAATGATTTTTATGAAAACTGTCTTAAAAGTTACACCTATTTAAAAGTTTAGAGGATTAAACTATGTCTACTATTATGATTATCGGAGCTGGTGGTGTTGGCTCAGTTGTAGCACATAAGTGTGCAATGGTGAATGATGTATTCTCAAATATTATCCTAGCAAGTAGGACTGTATCGAAATGCGATGATATAGCCGCTTCTGTCAAGGAAAGAACAGGCGTGACTGCCACTACAGCTAAAGTTGATGCAGATAACGTTCCTGAACTCACTGAACTTCTAAAAAAGCATAATCCATTCTTAGTTATAAATGTAGCTCTACCATATCAAGACTTACACATCATGGATGCATGTCTGAATGCTGGTTGTAACTATATGGACACCGCAAACTACGAGCCTCTAGATACTCCTAAGTTTGAGTATAAGTGGCAGTGGGACTACCAAGAGCGTTTCGAAAAAGCTGGTTTGTTCGCCCTACTCGGTTCTGGCTTTGATCCTGGTGTGACGAATATCTTTACTTCATGGGCTCTTAAAAATGAGTTCGATGAGATTACAGAATTAGATATCATCGATGTAAATGGCGGTGACCACGGTCAAGCATTTGCAACAAACTTTAATCCTGAAATAAATATCCGTGAAGTGACAGCTCCGTGTCGTCATTGGGAAAACGGCGACTTTCAAGAGACTGAAGCTATGTCTATGTCAAAGTCGTATACCTGTCCAGAAGGTGTTGGTACATACAATATTTATAGAATGTACCATGAAGAAATGGAATCACTTGTTAAGCACATTCCAACTATCAAGAAAGCTCAATTTTGGATGAGTTTCTCTGAGAACTATCTTAAGCATTTAGAAGTCTTGCAAAATGTTGGCATGACTCGCATCGATCCGGTTATGTACAATGGTCAAGAGATAGTTCCTCTTCAGTTTCTGAAAGCTGTACTTCCTGATCCGGGCGATCTCGGGAAAACCACTAAAGGTCGTACCTGTATTGGCAATATCATTCGTGGTTCAAAAGATGGACAAGACAAAGCTGTCTATGTTTATAATATTTGTGATCATGAAAAGTGCTACGAGGAAGTTGGTTCACAAGCCATCTCGTACACCACTGGAGTTCCTGCCATGATTGGCGCGATGATGATCTGTAAAGGTACTTGGTCTGGCAAAGGTGTATTTAACATGGAACAACTAGATCCAAATCCTTTCATGGACCAGCTAAACATCCATGGATTACCTTGGACTTGTGTCGACTATAAAGGTTCTGACTTCTGATCAGACAAAAACGACTTCAATAAAATAAAGGACTCACACCCGAAGAGTCCTTTATTTTCATCAGTTTTAAAACTAGCTTTCAGCAGAGTCTTTCTTCTTGCCTTTTTTATATTTCCCTTTCTTGCCCTCTCCTACTTCACCATTGGCCTGACGCTTGGCTTTCATCTCAGCTTTAAATGCTTGTCTTTCTGCATCGCTCATATTTTTGAGCTTTTCACGCATCTCTGGGCTCGGTCCGCGTTTTTTCTTTTTACCTTCTTCAGCATAGCTAGTAGTCATAGTTAGAAATAATACTGTTAGGGCGACTGATAGAATAGACTTCATTTTTTTCTCCACAATTAGCTTAGTTGCCCATTAAACGGCAAGTATTTGTGATTATTGTGGCATTATTTTAAAAACTCTAAATAATTTTCAGATTGTCCTCCATGACATTTAAACTTAGGGCTCTACAATTATAAAAAATACGGATGAGAAGAAATGATCAATTGGGGAATAATCGGCGCCGGTGATGTCGCTGAAGTAAAAAGTGGGCCTGCATTCAATAAGGTTAAAAACTCAAAGCTGTTAGCTGTGATGAGGCGCAACGAAGAAAAAGTTAAAGACTTTGCTCAAAGGCACAATGTTCCTCTCTGGTATACTTCTGTAGATGCGCTTCTCGCAAATAAAGATATAAATGCAGTTTACATAGCAACACCACCAGCTTCTCATAAAGACTATGCCCTGAAAGCCATAGCTGCTGGCAAAGATATATACCTTGAAAAACCAATGGCCTTAAATCTTCAAGAGTGTCAAGAGATAATTGCAGCTGCAAAACAGTCTACTTCTAAGCTTTGTATCGCTCACTACCGCCGAAACCTTGCGGCCTTTAAGGCAGTTAAAGAAATAATTGATTCAGGAAAGCTGGGACAGATAAATTTTGCTCGTATATCAATCCTCCAACCAGCCGATTCAGACATCATTGCTCAGACGGATGAAAATTGGCGAGTGAACCCTGAACTTTCTGGCGGTGGTTTGTTCCACGACATCGCTCCGCATCAAATAGATCTCATGCTACAGTATTTTGGCACTCCTAATTTTTACAGTGGCACCAGTGCAAAACAGAAGTCTAATGTTGACGACTTAGTAACAGGCACGATTCGTTTTGAAAATGAAGTTATCTTCCAAGGAATCTGGAGCTTTTGTTCACCTTCACATGCAGCTGAAGAGAACTGCACGATTATTGGAGAACACGGCCAAGTTTCTTTTTCTTTTTATGGAGAGAAGGTATTTACCGATATAAATGGTGCCGAAGAGATACTCCACTTTGACTTCCCCGAAAATATTCAGCTACCGATGATTGAAGAAGTCTGTAAGTACTTCACGAATGAAGGTGAAAACCCGTGTTCTGCTGAAGAAGCAGCTAAAGTCATAGAAATAATGGACTCATTCGTTAGTTAGCATAAGTTACAAAACAGAAAAATTGAGGCTTATATTTAATGAGAATACTTTTACTTGACCCTTTCAGCGGCTTAGCTGGCGATATGTTTACTGCTGCCCTTTTAGATCTTGGTGTTGACCGCCAAGAGTTCTTAAAAACTTTAAACGGGCTTAAAGTCGAAGGTTGTCATGCTGAAATCGAAGAAACTATTAAAAGTGGTATAAGCTCTCTAAAATTTAACGTTGTGACTCCACTTGGCATTGAAGGTCCTGGAGGGAAATTCAAAAAGAAGTTTTCTCCCGTCACTATAAATAAGACGAAACTCGTCAAGCAAACAGACCATGCCCATAGTCACCGTTCTCTCACTCAAGTTTTAGAGATAATTGACAAGTCTAGTCTTCCTACTCCTGTAAAAGACCTGAGTCGAAAAATTTTCATCGAACTAGGCAAAGCCGAAGCTTCTATCCACGGCATGACCTTGGAGAACGTCCACTTCCATGAAGTCGGTGCTGCGGATGCTATTTATGATATATGCGGAGCAAGTCTTGCTTTCCACATGCTAAATATTGAAAAGTTTGTCTGTCGTCCCCTTGCTGTCGGCGGCGGCGTTGTTAATACAGCTCATGGTTTCCTCCCAGTTCCAGCTCCTGCGACAGCTCGTTTACTTGAAGGTATACCGACTAAAGTGGGACCTGCGGAAAAAGAACTCACGACTCCTACTGGCGCAGCAATAATTAAAGCTTTGGCAACAAGCTTTGAGAATGGTGCAGATGGATCAATCGTTGCAACAGGCTATGGTGCTGGCACTCTCAGTTTCCCAACACATGCAAATGTCCTAAAAGCTACCTTACTTGAAAATAACTCTGAAAGTTCGTCGTCTCTAGAGACTGATGAAGTTAAGCTTATTCAGTGTAACATTGATGATATGCCCGGAGAAATACTTTCAGCGCTTATTCCAAATTTACTAAAGCAAGGCGCCCTAGACGTCACATGCACACCTTGTATGATGAAGAAGAATCGCCAAGCCTTTACATTAGAAGTTATCTGCCATGAATCCGAATTAAAAACATTAGCCAAAATACTTCTCTGTGAGACATCTACTTTTGGCGTTAGATATCAAACTTGGAATAGATTTAAACTAGACAGAAAATTCGAAAAAGTCATGACCGAACACGGTGAAGTGTCTGTTAAAATTGGTTTAATGGATGGCGAGATTATAAAAATAAGTCCCGAATTCGACTCTTGCCTTGCTCTTTCTGAGCTTGAAAACGTCCCTGTGACACAGATTTATAGTGCTGCCCAAGCAGCCTCTTACCCTCTCTTAAAGAAAAATTAATAAAACCCATGAGAAAAAATTAGGAAACAGTATAGATTCTGTGACCTTAAAAATTTTGTGAACTACACTATAAGGAAAACCACACAATGAGTTATATTTCAGATATTATCGCCCGCGAAGTACTTGATTCGCGCGGTAACCCTACTGTAGAAGTTGAAGTCATTCTTGAAGACGGCACTGTTGGCCGCGCTATCGTACCATCTGGTGCTTCAACTGGTGAGCATGAAGCTCTAGAATTAAGAGATGGCGACAAAAGCCGTTTCCTAGGTAAAGGCGTTTTAAAAGCTGTTGACAACGTACATAACGTTATCTGCCCTGAACTAATCGGCGTAGACGTAACTGAGCAAGCTTACATCGACAAGATCATGCTTGACCTTGATGGAACTAAAAACAAAAGCCGTCTTGGCGCTAACTCTATGCTTGGTGTTTCTATGGCTTGTGCACACGCTGGTGCAGCTGCACTAGGTATGCCTCTTTACCGTTACATCGGTGGAACTAACGCTAAGACTCTTCCTGTACCAATGATGAACATCATCAATGGTGGTTCTCACTCTGACGCTCCAATTGACTTCCAAGAGTTCATGGTTCGTCCACATGGTGCAGATACATTCAAGGAAGGTTTCCGTATGGGCGTTGAAGTTTTCCACGCTCTTAAGAAAGTTTTACATGACCGTGGTCTTAGTACTGCTGTTGGTGACGAAGGTGGATTCGCTCCGGCTCTTGAGTCTACTGAAGACGCACTAAACGTTATCATGACTGCTATCGAAGCTGCTGGTTACAAGCCAGGTCGCAAAGGCGAAGGTCAAGTTTCAATCGCTCTAGATTGTGCTGCTTCTGAGTTCTTCGAAGATGGAAAGTATGTTTACAAGAAAGCTGCTCAAGGCGGTACTCCTGAAACTAAGACTTCTCAAGAACAAGCTGACTTCCTTGCTGAACTTGTTGACAAGTACCCTATCGATTCTATCGAAGACGGTCTTGACGAAAATGACTGGGATGGTTGGAAGATTCTTACAGATAAGATTGGCGACACTTGCCAAATCGTTGGTGATGACCTTTTCGTAACTAACGTTGATTACCTTTCTAAAGGTATCGAGCTAGGTTCTGCTAACTCTATCCTTATCAAAATGAACCAAATCGGTACATTAACTGAAACTCTAGATGCAATCGAAATGGCTCACAGAGCTGGTTTCACTTCAGTTGTTTCTCACCGTTCTGGTGAAACTGAAGATGCAACAATTGCTGACCTAGCAGTTGCTGTAAACTCTGGACAGATCAAAACTGGTTCTGCTAGTCGTTCTGACAGAATTGCAAAATACAATCAGCTTCTTCGCATCGAAGAAGAACTAGAAGATCTTGCTAGATACGGCAACTAGTCTTTTATAGATTCTGATTTATACGCCAGTTACTTTTAGTAGCTGGCGTTTTTTGTATCTCGCCTATGAGATGCTCTGATCGTAGTTGATCCCATGTATATAAAATCTATTTAAAAAGTAAATTCTCTAGGTCATTACGAGATATAGCCAAACGTACTTTGATTATTACTGGTTTGTGTTAATTTCTAAATTTTTATTTTTAGACCGATGAATTTGTGTGTGTACTGTCAATTAGTTGTAAGGAGTTAAGTGTGGATAAGAAAGCAGAGAAGCTCTTAAGTGATGTCATTTTATATAAAGACAAAATTTGGGCCTTAGTTTATTCAATACTTAAAGACTATCACCTTTCAGAAGATGTAGTCCAAGAAGTTTGTTTTTTTATTGCAAACACTCCAGAGAAATACGATGAGTCTCGTCCATTTTTGCCTTGGGCAATGGGTGTTGCACGTTTTAAAGCTTATGAAGCAGTTCGAAAAGCCGAGAAGCAAGCTGCCTCACTAGAAGATGATGTCTTGGAAAAGCTCCAAAACGACCTTATCGAACTTGAAAGAGATGAAGACGCACGGATACTTGCTCTGCAAAATTGCTTAAATGAAGTAAGTACCGAAAATAGACAGATAATGATGATGAAGTATGTCGAGAAACTTTCTGCTCAAAGAATAGCAGATAAGATAAATCGAACTCCAGTAGCGACTTTTTCACTACTGCAAAGACTTCGAGCATCGATTGCTAGTTGCATAAACAAAAAAGTAAAAATTGAAGGTTTAGAACATGA